>JAYTZB010001709.1:0-2053 GCA_043742085.1 Polyangiaceae bacterium | reverse complement strand
ACGTGCGAGGCGACGACGGGGCCGATGCCCGCGCCACCCGCGCCGAGGAGCAAGGGACCGACCGCGCCGACGCCGCCCACCGTGACGCGACGGACGTTCGGAGGACCTCCCGTCCTCGCGACCACCGGAATCGGCGGCGTCACCGACATGCCGGCGTTCTTCGCGCAGCAGGCGCCGCCGCTCCGCGAGTCCGAGCGCGGCATGCCGTTCGAGGTCCAGGATCTTCCCGAGCACTTCCCGCGCCTCGGCAGCCTCGCGCGCATCTACGCGTGGGGGCCGAAGGGCGGCGACTGGGACACGCAGGGCAAGTGGCAGGTGCGCTGGCTCTCGCCGTTTGCCGCGTGGCCGGAGTCGCGCTCCTCGCTACCGGTCGTGCCGCCGCCGACCATGCTCGACTACACGAAGCAGTCGTCGATGTACGGAGGCATGGGGGGCAGCTACTACTCCGGATATTCGGGCATCTTCGCGATGGCGACCGGCGATGATCCCTCGCATGCGCTGCTCATCGCTCGTCGCACGAGCCGAACGGAGACGACGCCGATCGAGCTCGAGGCCGATCGCGCTCCCGTCGAGATCCATCGCGCGGACGGTGAGCCGTTCCTCGAGATCGACGCCGTCACGCGCGCCGCGGGTCGCTGGTTCATCGCGACGCCGCCGCCGGCCGGAGCCACCGCGCAGGTGACGACCATCTGGCAGGTCGACGGCGCCGTCGCCCGCGAGCTCGTTCGCATCTCTCGCGCCGCGATCGAGACGGGCCGGCCGACGGGCACGCGGCTCGCTCGCCGCTCCGACGGTCGCGCCATCGGGCTCGTCGTCGACGGGCAGCCCACGGCCGAACGCAACACACCCACGCGCTGGGTGCTGCCGATCGATCTCGAGACCGCGCAGCTCGGCGAGCCCGAGCCGCTCGGCTACGCCGACCTCGCGGGTCGCACGCTCGAGGCTTGCACGGACGACGTCGTCGGGTGGAGCTTCGACACATCCCTGCCGGGCACCGTGCGCGTCAAGCTTCCGCAAGGCGCGGGTTCGATGCATTCGCTCTATGGACGCGTGCGGCTCACCACGACGCGCGCGTGCATCGAACGGATCGCCGGCACCTACGATGGGCAGACGCCGGAGCGCGCCGCGCAGCTCACGCGAGCCGGCGCGGCGCGCTCAGGCTCCGGCTCGTCGGTCAAGCCGGGCGAGCTCATCGCGAGCGCGTTCGCGGCCCAGGCGCGCTACGGGCTGCGCTGCACGGTCGCCAAGTAGATCGCCGCTCGGAGGACAGGCTGAGCCGGCTCATGTGCGTCTCGGCATCAAACGCTAAGGCTCCGAGCGATGCCGTGCAGATCCGTCTTTCCATCTTGCAGAAATGAACGAGTTGCGACTTTTTGCCGCGTCAAAATTGCTTGAATCATTGAGTTTCCGCCGTGGCATAGGGCGTGCTTATGGCGTGCTTGCCTGCGCGGAGTGTGGCTGCCCCCCCGGCCCCTTCGCGTGGGTTTTTTCTATTTTGGGCGCCCCCTCGGAGGCCGCCCGGCCGTTCCCTGGGGCGCTGAACGCGACCACGTGGGCCGACGGCGAAACACGCTGCACGATCGAGGCTATCCTCGCGCGCCGTGAAGTCCTCACCTCGCTTGCGCTCTCTCGCGCCGCTCGCTCACGCGACCGCGCTGCTCGTCCTTACCTTCATCGCGTCGTGCACCGACACGCCAGCCGCGGTGGTGCCGGACACGTCGCCGAAGGCGCTGCCAGGCGAGCTCTGCGATCCGAACCTCGGAGCCGAGCTGAAGATCACGTTCGACCCACCGAACGTGGTGGTCGCTCCGAACGAGCCGCGACCGGTGCGCATGACCGTGGAGCCCGACGTCTGCGAGCCGAACGTCGTGAAGATGCTCTCCGACAATCCGACCATCACGGAGGCCCCGCCGGACGCGAAGGTGGATCTGCGCCACGTGACGTACGACTTCGTGGTGAAGGGCGGGACCGTCGAGGGACGCACGTCGATCAAGGCGTCGATCGGCGGCAGGAACGCCAACAACGAGCCCGTGTCGATCACCGCCGACTTGCC
>JAYTZB010001708.1:0-1614 GCA_043742085.1 Polyangiaceae bacterium | reverse complement strand
TGGGCCTAGTTCCAGTAGCGCGTGAGCGACACGTCGGTGCCGTCGGCGAAGTCCTCGCTGCCGAGCACGACGATGCGTCCGTCCTTCTGCACGAGCGCGCGCGCGATCGCGTGATTCATCCCGAACGAGTGCACGACGATGCCGTTGTCTCCGAACGTGGCGTCGAGGCTGCCGTTGGCGGCGAGGCGCGCGAGGCGAAGGCCGCCGGCGCGGAGGAGCGTGACGAGCACGAGGCCGGCAGTGTCCACGCTGGCGCTGGGAAGAGCGTCGTCGGTGATGCTCGCGATGCCGCCGACGCCCCAGGCAAGATCGAAGCGTGAGCCGTCGGCGCTGAACTTCGGCACGCTCACGCTGGTACCGCTGTGCGCCGCCACGATGAGAGACCCGTCCGGCATCTCCGCCGCAGCGCCGAGCGCCCACGTTGGGTTGGCGCCGCCGGCCGGGGCCACGCCGCCCTGGGAGAAGGCCGGATCGTCGGCACCCGTCGTCGCGTCCTGCTGGCCGAGGAAGATGCCCGAAGCGGAGATTGCCGCATTCCAGACGTTTCCAGTGCCGCGGTTACCGAGGACCGGAGAGGTGCTCAACGTCGGAATGAGCCCTTCCGTGATCCCGTTCGTGCCGAAGCTCGTGAAGGTCGTGCCATTCGCGTTGAACGCGGCGATACCGACGGTCTTCGTGCCGTTGCCGTGGCCGTGCGGGAATCCCACGAAGATCACTCCGTCCTTCCGCAGCGCGAGTGAAGGCTGCACTTGCTCCGGCGGCGGATTGGTCATCGAGAACACTCGCGTACCGGGGGACCCTCCGGCTCCCACCGCGAAGGTCACGTCGGGCTGGCCGGTCGGGGTGAGCTTGCCGACCTTCAACGCCCCCGCGCCGCTGTTGCCGGCGAGGATCACGGCACCGAACGCGTCCGCCGCCGCCTGGCCCACCGCCGGCAGGTCGAGCGCGCCTGAGCCGCCGGTCCCGTACGTTTTGTCGAGCGCGCCATCGGCCGACGTGCGAACGACGCACGCGTTGAGGCAGTTGGCGACCGCGATCAGGCGATCGTCGGGGAGCACCACGAGATCGGTCGCCTTCGCGTTCTTCCCTGCGCCGAACAGGTGACGCGCGAGGCCGCCGGTACCGAACGTGGTGTCCAAGGAGCCGGGCTTTCCCCGCACGAAGGCCTCGTACGGCGCCATCACCGTGCGTAGCGGGGTCGACGCCGTCAGCGTGAGGTGCAGGGCACCCTGACCCGCCAACGCGGGCACGGTGATCGCGAGCTCCGCGGTCATGGTCCCGACAGGCACGTCGACGCTCGTCGCGGTGATGCCGTCCCGCAGCCCGCCGCTCACCGTGATCTTCGCGGGGGCGGGCGTTCCTTCGCCGCGCGTGACCTTCACGGTCACCTTCGTCGTCGTGCCCTGGACGAGCAAGGCGCCGGGCACCACCTCGACGGCGAGCGCGCTGTCGACGGACCCGCCGACAGGCGGCAATCCTCCCTCACCGTCGGCACCGCCGTCGGCCGCGCCTCCCGGCGGCGGCGCAGCAGCCGGGTTGTCCCCACTGAAGACACTGCAGGCGGCAAGACCGACGACGACAAGACCAGCGAAGGCGCTCCGATGCATGAACGAA
>JAYTZB010001707.1:0-2737 GCA_043742085.1 Polyangiaceae bacterium | reverse complement strand
CTTCAAGGCCACGGACGAGAAGCTCCGTCGAACCGTGGCGCTGAAGGTGCTCGGCGACGGCGTCGTGAACGATCCGGATCGCCGGCGGCGCTTCCTCCGCGAGGCTCGGCTCGCCGCCTCGCTGACCCATCCCAACATCGCGACCGTGCACGACGTCGGCGAGACCGACGACGGGCACATCTACATCGCGATGGAGCTCGTGACCGGCCAGAGCCTCCGCCGGCGGCTCGAGGGCGGCGCGCTCGGCGCGAGCACCGCGGTTCGCATCGCGAAGGACCTCACCCGCGCGTTGATCAAGGCGCACAAGGTCGGCATCGTTCACCGCGACCTCAAGCCCGACAACGTCATGGTGAGCGACGAGCTCGAGGTGAAGGTCCTCGACTTCGGGCTCGCGAAGCCAGTCGCGCAGGCGGTCGAACGCGAGGCGCCTCGCGAGCTCGCGTCGGTGCTCACCGAGGACGGGCGCGTCGTCGGCACGCCCGGCTACATGGCGCCGGAGCAGGCGGCAGGACGCGCGGTCGACGCGCGCACCGACATCTTTGCGGTGGGCGTCGTGCTGTACGAGATGGCGACGGGCATGCGTCCGTTCCGCGGCGAGTCGGCGATGGATGTGATCATCGCGACGGCGCGTGACGAGCCGGCGAGGCCGTCGTCCGTCGCGACGGAGCTGGGGAGCGAGCTCGATCGCGTGATCATGCGGTGCCTCGAGAAGAACGCGGACGCGCGCTACGCCGACGCGATCGAGCTGATGGGGGCGCTCGAGGAGATCGGCGAGATCGAGGTAGCGAAGACGACGGGACCGGCCACGGCCACGGCCACGGCCACGGGCACGGCCACGAAGGAGAAGGAGAAGGAGAAGGTCAGGGACGTCGGCGGGCTCGCGACACAGGCTTCGCTCGTCGGGACCGCGCTTGGCGTCGACACGAAGGCGCGGCGTCCTCGCGTGGTCCTGGCGGTGGCGATCGCTGGCGGTGTGCTCGCGGCGCTCGTTGCCGGTGGCGTACACTACGCGCGCACCCCGACGGCGACGGCGACGGCCGTGCCGGGCGCGGCAACCGGCTCCGCGGCGCCTGCGGCCACTGCGATCACGGAGCTACCCCGGCCCGTCTCGGCCAACCGTGAGCTCGTCGCGGAGTACGCCGCGGGCACGCAAGCGCTGCGCGACGACGACTGGGGCATCGCCCAGGGGCACTTCATGCGGGTGGTGGAGCTCGATCCGTTCCTCGCGCTCGGTCATCTCCGCCTCGCGATGGCCGCCGAGGGGACGCTCGACGAGTCGCTTCGTCGCGAGCACTACGCGAAGGCCGTGGAGCTGCGAAGCCAGCTCGGCGCGCGCGACCAGGGCATGATGGAGGCGCTCGAGCCGGTGCTGCAGCGCCTTCGCGAGGATCGCGCCGAGGCCGCGAAGCGCCTGCACGCGCTCGGCGAACAGTATCCCGGCGACGTCGAGATCCAGGTCTGGCAGGCATCCCTCCAGGACAACACCGCCGGTCTCGCCTCAGCGGACCGCGCGATCGCGCTCGACCCACGCGACGGTCAGGCATGGCAATCTCGCGGCGACATCCTCGCGGGCCTCGGTCGCGCCGAGGACTCGCGAGCGTCCTACGAGCGATGCGGCACCATCTCGCCCGGCTCCGCCGAGTGCTTCCTCGGTCTCGTGTGGCTCGACTCGATGGAAGGTCGCTGCGCCGACGCCGAGCGTGACGCTCGCCGCGCCGTCGATCGCGATCCGCATCTCGCGGGCAACCTCGCCTGCGTCATGGTGGGGGCTGGCCGACCGATGGCGGCCGTACGCGAGGTGCTCGACCAGTCGGCGGCGCTCTTCGCGACGACGCCGCGCATGCGCTGGCAGAAACTCATCGATCGGACGAGGGTGGCGCTCATCACCGGTGACTTCATCGCGGCCCGCACGCTCGCCGAGGAGGCCGAGGAGCTCGCTGACTACGACGTCAACACGCCCTTTCGCGATCACCTCCTGCCGGCGCTGATCCTCGCCGGCATCGCGCGCGAGACCGGTGACGACGCGCGGGCCTTTCGCGTTGCGTGGAGCTTCGTCAGCCGCAGCGACGCGTGGAGCAAGTCGACGCAGGGGGACGCCGGCATCGATGCGTCGCTGGCGCTCGCGCGTCTCAGCACGCGCCCCGGCGGCCTATCGCAAGCCGAGTTCGTCGCGCGGCGCTCCGCGTGGCTGGAGGACGAACGGCGGAACGTCGCGCAGAGCGGCCTCGCCTGGACGTATGCCTTCGCTGCTCCGGCCGAGACCAGAGAGCAGGCCGACGAGGCGCTCGCCGCGCTCCCCGGGTACGAGCCTCTCTCCTCGTTCGTGTATTACGTCGGGATCCCGGACGCCGAGATCGGTCGGACGTACCTGCTCGCTGGCAAGACGGACACGGCGATCCGTCATCTGACGCGGGCGGTCGCGACGTGCACCGCCTTCCGCCATCCCTTCGCGCACACGCAGGCCGCGCTCCACCTTGGCGAGGCCTTCGAGTCGAAGGGCGACGCCGTGGGCGCGTGCACCGCATATGCGAAGGTGATCGCACGTTGGGGCCAGGCGAAGCCTCGCTCGATCAGCGCGGAGCGCGCCCGGGCACGCAGCAAGGCCCTGGCCTGTACGAAGTGAGCTCGGCCTGGCGGCTTGTGCGCGCGAACGAACGCGCGTGTGCGCGCACAGCATTTCTCACGCGAAACAACGGCATTTCACGACCTTGCGCGCTGGCGCGGGCCGTGTAACGGA
>JAYTZB010001706.1:0-3738 GCA_043742085.1 Polyangiaceae bacterium | reverse complement strand
ATCGTCGGGCAGGCCAAAGTGCAGCGCCTTCTTCATCTCGTCGCGGGTGTCGCCATGCGCGCCGGCGTACGTCATCGCCAGTGCAGCGGAGACGCTGTGTGGGCTGATGAACACGTTGCGGCCGGCGTTCTCGGGCGCGGCGCTCACCGCGTGATAGAGGTCGACCGCAAAGCTTGCCTCGTCGCTGGCGAGCGTGTCGAGCTCCACCGGTGTGAGGAGCGGCGTCGTCTCGCGCGCGAGCGACGAACGAACGGTCTCGACCGGCGTCTTGCCGTCGGACGGCGACGTCGTCGTCGACGTCGAGCAGGCGACGACCGAAGCGGTGGCGACGATCGAGGCGATGTGGATGGCGTATTTCATGGGAGGTAGCCGGTACGACTGCAGGCGACGTACCAGCCGGCATTGTGCGAGCCGCCGTGGATCGCCGCCGAAATTCAGTGGATCGTGACCGACCGGCGCGTGCCATCGTGTGCCAGTGCGGGCGACGCGGGGCCGCGTATCATGCAGCGCATGAACGATCTCGCGTCCATCGAGGCGAAGCGCTGCGTCGCGGCTGGCGTGACCGCGATCGAGAAGAAGACCTCGGCAGAGATCGTGGTCATGATGCGCCCCGACTCCGGAAGCTATCGCCAGGCCGATCTGCTCGCCGGCGCCATCGCTGCGTTCGCGTACCTCTGCGTCTTCCTCTACGCGCCCGAGCCCTTCGACTTCACGTACTTCCCGCTCGAGCAGGCGGCGGCCTTCGGCATTGCCGCGTTCGCATGTTCGCGGTTGCCGGTCCTCCGTCGCCTCCTCACCCCGCAGAAGGTGCTCGCGCGCAATGCCCTCGTCGCGGCCAAGGCCACGTTCGTCGATCGCGGCATCAGCAAGACGCGTTCGCGGACCGGCGTCCTCGTCTATCTCTCGCGCTTCGAGCGCGAGACCGTGGTGGTGCTCGACGTGGGGCTCGATCCGGCGCGTCTCGGTGAGCCTCTGGTGCGGGCACGCGAAGCGTTGCAGGCCGCGGGCCGCCGCG
Source organism: Polyangiaceae bacterium (assembly GCA_043742085.1). Lineage (GTDB taxonomy): Bacteria > Myxococcota_A > Polyangia > Polyangiales > Polyangiaceae > Labilithrix. The sequence continues at coordinate 2,723 of JAYTZB010001706.1, read as the reverse complement.
GCGATCTCGAGGCGCTCGTGAAGGCGCTCGAGACGTTGGGCGCGACACTCGCCGAGCTCTATCCCGTCGAGGACGGCGATACCGACGAGCTCCCGAACGAGGTGGCGGCATGAGCGCCATGAACGCTCGCGTCCGGACGTGGCGCGCCTTCGCGGTCACGGCCGCCATCGTTCTCGTCGCTGCCATCGCCGCGGCTCGGCCCGGCGGCGGGCAGAGCTTCGGCGGCTCTCGTTCGAGCTCGTCGTCGTCCTCGTCGTCGTCGACGGGAGGTTTTCGCTCGACGTCGTCTTCGTCGAGCTCCTCGGGCGGGTCGTCATCCTTCGGGTCGCGGTCGACGTCGAGCTCGTCGTCCTCGAGCACGTCGTCGACGAGCAGCTCGTCGTCGTCGTCGGGCATGTTCGGCTCGACGTCCGGCAGCGGCTCGACGCCGAACAACTACGGCTCGACGTCCGGCAGCGGCTCGACGCCGAGCAACTACGGCTCGACGAGCACGTCGTCCAGCGCTCCTCCGCTCACCGGCGACGGCTACTCCTCGGAGGGCATGCACACGCCGGTCAATCGCCCGGCATACAAGGCGTTCGCGCTGCTCTTCGGGCTGCCGGTCCTGCTCCTGGTGCTCTTCATCGTCTATTCGCGATGGCGCGAGGACCAACGCCTCTCGCACTGGGAGGCGACGCAGCAAGAAGAGGAGGACGCGGTCGTGCGCGCGACACGCCACGCCAACGTGACCGCGGCGCTCGCCGCCGTCCGCTCCGAGGACGATGCCTTCAGCTTCGTGCTCCTCGAGGACTTTCTCTATGCGCTCTACGCCGAGGCCCACACGGCGCGCGCGAACGGCACGCTCGAGACGCTCGCTCCTTATCTTTCGACGGCGGCGCGCGGCACGCTCGCCACGTTGCCCGCCGACGGCATCGACGGCATCGTGATCGGCGGCATGCGAACGGAGGCGATCTCGACGCTCGGCACCACAGTGCTGCTCGACGTGGTCTTCACGTCGAACCTCGCTGAGAACGACTTCGTCGGCAAACCCGCTGCAGTCTACATGGAAGAGCGATGGCGCCTCTCCCGTGATGCCTCGGCAAAGTCGCGTCCGCCCGCGCGGTCGCGGGTCATCGGCTGCCCGAGCTGCGGCGCGCCGCTCGACAAGACCATCGGTGACAAGTGCGGCTACTGCGGTGCCGTCAGCAAGCCGCGCGAGCTCGATTGGTACGTCGAGCGCGTCGACATCCTCCAGCGCGAGGGCCGCGGGCCGATGCTGACCGGCACGACCGAGGAGGTGGGCACCGACTGGCCGACCGTCGTGGATCCCGATGCGAAGAAGGAGCTCGAGCGCCTCCGCGCGCGCGATCCCGGGTTCGTCTGGCCCGCCTTCGTGTCGCGGGTGGGCGTGGTCTTCTCGGCGTTCCACAGCTCGTGGAGCTCGCAGGACCTCTCCGCGGTGCGCCCGTATCTCAGCGACAACCTCTTCGAGATCCAGCAGTACTGGGTGCGCGCGTACCAGCAGCAGGGCCTCCGCAACCAGACCGAGAGCCCGGTCATGGTCACGGTGCATCTTGCACGCGTCACGCAGGATCGCTTCTTCGACGCGGTCACGGTGCGCGTCTTCGCGAGCTGCCTCGACTACACGACCAACGCGGACGGCGAGATCGTCGCCGGCGACCGGCGGAAGCCGCGCGAGTACTCCGAATACTGGACGTTCATCCGCGGCGCTGGCCAATCGGCGACGCCGCGCTCCGACGGCGCCTGCCCGAGCTGCGGCGCCTCGCTCGCAGGCATCAACATGGTCGGCCAGTGCACCCACTGCAACGCGAAGGTCACGAGCGGCGAGTTCGACTGGGTCCTCTCGCGCATCGAGCAGGACGAGGTCTACGAGGCCGCCGCGTGAGCTATCTTCGCGTCGTGATCATGGTCATGCCTCTGGCGCTCCTCCGACGGTGGTGGGGCTCGCTCCTCTCTTCACGCACGTTGCTCCGCTTGCTCGGCTCGTCGCTGCTCGGCTCGTCGCTGCTCGGCTGCGGCCACGCCGTCCGCGCGCCGGCACCGCCCGCCACAGCCGCCGACAACGTGCCGGCCGCCGATGCCGTGCAGGTCCACCTCTACCCGCGGGACGAGGAGCGATGGACGCTGCGCCGCGTCGATGACACCTACGTCTGCACGCTTCCGTGCTCGTACTGGGTACGGCCTTCGAGCAGCCTGGTGGTCCGACTCGAGGGAACGGCGCCCGCGATCGCGGGCATCGCCGAGGCCGGGACATCCTACGACGTGCCGCCCAACCTGCCCGCCAACCCCAACGAACGACTCGTGATCAGCGTCGACCGCACGCATGGGCTGGGCACGGTGGGAAAGCTCATCGCAGCGCCCCTCGCGGTGACGTTCGGCTTCATGGGTATCGCCTTCACGGCCATCGGGACCGCGAGCCTCGCGACCGGCTCGCACAACACGACGTCCACCGCCTCGGGATGCGTTGGCGTCATGGACCCGAAGGGAACCGTGGGCGCAAGTGGCTGCGCGACCAGCACCACGCAGGGCACCAGCGCCAGCGTCGCCTCCATCGCGGTCGGGGTCGGAGCGCTCACCGTCGCGGTCCTCTCGACGATCTGGTTCTTCCACGATCGCGAAGGTGGGCTGCGCTACGAGGGAGCCGCAGTCGCGGCGCCGCCGACATCCACGTCGAGCGCGCTACGCGTTCGGCTGAGCCCCGATGGCGTCAGCGGGAGCTTCTA
>JAYTZB010001705.1:0-3848 GCA_043742085.1 Polyangiaceae bacterium | reverse complement strand
GAGCTCGACTGGGAGATGGAGCGAACGCTCATCCACCAGCGCGAGACGCTGCCTGCCGATCAGTACGAGCAAGTCGTGCCCATGATGCAGAGCATGCGTCACTACGCGGTGCCGGGCTGGCTCGTCCTGCGCACGCTCGCGAGCGCGCTGATTGTCTTCGCGCTCACCCGCCCGCGCTCGCGCGAGTTCTTCGAGGCCGCGGGCAAGCCGGTCTCGGAAGGGTAGCGAGAGAGAGAGCGGCGGGAGAATCGTCGATGGGGCGAATTTTTCGGCTCTCCAGTGAGCTCGCCAACCAGATCGCCGCCGGCGAGGTGGTCGAGCGACCGTCGAGCGTCGTCAAGGAGCTCGTCGAGAACGCGCTCGACGCGGGCGCCACCCGCGTGGTCGTCGACGTCGAGCAAGGCGGCACCACGCTCGTGCGCGTCTGCGACGACGGCGAGGGAATGACGCCGGACGATGCGCTCCTCTGCCTCGAGCGCCATGCGACGAGCAAGATCTCGCGCTTCACCGATCTCTCCGATCTCGGGACGTTCGGCTTTCGCGGCGAGGCGCTTCCGAGCATCGCGTCGGTCTCGCGGCTCGCGCTGCGCACGCGGCCTCGCGGCTCGAACGAGGGCGTCGAGGTGCTCGTCGAGGGCGGCGGCGCTCCAGCAGTGGCGCCCACCGGCGGCGCGGTCGGGACCACCATCGAGGTACGTGACCTCTTCTTCAACGTACCGGCGCGTCGGAAGTTCCTGAAGGCGACCGCCACGGAGAGCGCGCACGTGAGTGACGTTCTCCTCGGCATGGCGCTCGCGCGCTACGACGTCACGTTCGTGCTCACGCGCGACGGTCGCCCCGTTCGCGAGCACCTGCGCGCGGCGTCGCGGGCCGAGCGCGCGCGCTCCGTGATGAGCAGCGACGGCGCGAGCCTCGTCGAGTGTCGCTCGGAGCGCGGAGCCGTGCGCATCGAGGCCATGCTCGCGCCGCCCGAGCGTGCGCGATCCGGCGCGACCGGTCTGTCGGTCCTCGTGAACGGGCGGCCCGTCCGCGATCGGCAGCTCGTGCGAGCCGTGGCGCAGGCCTACGGCTCGGTGCTCGAGTCCGGTCGCTACCCGCTCGGCGTGGTGTGGATCGACGTGCCGCCCGAGGTGGTCGACGTCAACGTCCACCCGCAGAAGGCGGAGGTGCGCTTCTCCGACGCGCGCGGCCTCTTCGACGCGGTCACGCGCGAGCTCCACGACGCGCTCGCGCATGCGTTCGGTCTACCGGCGCTCGGCGCACATTCGCAGGCGCCTTTCTTCCGACCGCAAGCGCCGACGCTGCGCGCGCTGGAGGGCCACGCGCAGGCGGCGATCGGCGCGGTGCGGTCGATGGAGCCGCCGGATCGCGCGCTCCTCCCCGAGGAGAACCTCTTCTCGATGCTCGCGGACCGCGCCGCGGCGTCACCGCCGTTCCGCAGCGAAGCCGCGGGAATTCCTGGCTCCCCTGCGATCGTGCCGTCCATGGAAGCGGGCGCTTATGGCTCGCTCCGCTACGTGGGCCAGGTGCGCGGCATGTTCCTCGTGTGCGAGGGCACAGATGGGCTCTACGTGCTCGATCAGCACGCGGCCGCCGAGCGCGTCACGTTCGATCGCCTGCGAAGGAGCCATGCCGCGCGCGGCGTCGCGATGCAGCGCATGCTCGTACCCGAGCTCGTCGAGCTGTCGCCGAGCGAGGTAGCGTTGCTCGAGGAGAACGCCGACGAGATCTCGCGGCTCGGTGTCGAGGTGCGTGCGGTGGGTGACGGCGCCGTGGCCGTTCACGGTGTGCCCGATCTCCTCGTGCGCGCCGATCCCACGCGGCTGGTTCGCGATCTCGTCGCCGAGGTGTCACGAACCGCGGGACGACCGTTTCGGGGCGCCATCGATCTCGTGCTCGCGACGATGGCGTGCCACGGCTCGGTGCGCGCGGGCGACGCCATCTCTCCCCAGGAGGTCGCCGCGCTGCTCCGTGCGCTCGACGAGGTCGACTTCGGGGGCCACTGCCCGCACGGGCGGCCGCTCGTGATGCGCATGCCGTTCGGCGAGCTGGAGCGCAGGGTCGGACGCTGATGGAGGAGGAGCTCCGCGTCGCGCGCGCCGCTTCGCTCATCGCCGAGGACCCGAAGCGCCTCCTCTGCGTGGTGGGGCCCACGGCGTCGGGCAAGACCGACCTCGCGATCGCCGTCTGCGAGCGCGTCGGCGGTGAGATCGTCTCGGCCGACAGCGTGCAGATCTATCGCGGCTTCGACATCGGCTCCGGCAAGCCGAGCGCCGAGGAGCGAGCGCGGGCGCCGCATCATCTGATCGACGTGCTCGACCCGAACGAGACGGCAGACGCGATGGCCTATGCCGCGCTGGCCGAGCGCGCCATCGACGACATCCGCGCGCGCGGCAAGGTGCCGGTCCTGTGCGGCGGCACGTATTTCTGGGTGCGCGCGCTGGTCATCGGCCTCGCGCCTGCGCCGCGCGCCGACGAGACCATTCGCGCTCGCCATCGCGCGATCACCGAGGAGCGAGGTCGCGCGGCGCTGCACGAAGAGCTGGCGCGCGTCGACGCCGTCTCGGCGGCGCGCCTTCATCCGAACGACGTCGTGCGCGTGAGCCGTGCGCTCGAGGTGCACGAGCTGTCGGGGCGCACCATGTCCGAGCATCACGCCGAGCACGGCTTCCGTGCCCATCGCATGGCGTCGGCGATGATCGCCATCACCACCACGCCGGAGCTCCTCACCGAGCGTATCCGCCGCCGCGCCGAGGGCTGGCTCGCGAACGGCTGGATCGACGAGGTACGCGACCTCGTGGCGCGCGGCCACGGCGAGACGCGCGCGATGGGCTCGGTCGGCTACAAGGAGGTCCACGCGCACCTCCAGGGCACGCTGCCTCGCGAGGCGCTCCTCGACGCGATCGTGCAATCTACACGCATCTTCACGCGCAAGCAGCGCACGTGGCTCCGCAGCGCCCCCATCGAGTGGCTGTAGCGCTCGACGACCGCCCGCCGCGGACGGCCGGTCGTCGCGATGTCCGACCTTAGAGACCGAGGGTCAGGTCGAGGAGCTCGCCGAGCGTCTTCGGCTTGTCGATCGCGGGCGCGCCCGTGAACGAGGCGACCTGCACGCCCGATGCGAGCTCGGGCCGCGTGACGTCCGGGGTGAGCCGTGTGCCGGAGGCCTGCGCGGGGATCGACCCTGCGCCCTGCACCACCGTCGCGGGCGGCTCGGTGCCGCTCGGACCGCGCCCGGCAGCCGGAACCGGCGACCGAGCGCCCATCGAGCCAGCGGCGCTCGGCGAGATCTGCGGCGTGCCGAGGCCAGGCTCGCGCCAGCCGCCGATGAGCGTGTGACCCTCGAGCGAGGGCGGAGGCGCGCTCGGCTTCCATGACGGCGGTTGATTCGACGGAGCGGCAGCGACCTGCTTGCCCGACTCGGGCGGCGGCGTGTGACGCGGCGCGCTCTCGGGCTCGTAGGCCTCGGCGCCGGCCACTTCCTCGGCGGCGATGGGACGGCGCGAGGACGACGGCGTCGGCTCCTCGATCTCGTTTGCCGGCGGAGCCGCGTGTGCGACCTCCTCCTCGCGCGGCTCGTCGTGCGGCGGACGCACCGAGGGCTGCGTCGCCATCGGCTGCTCGTCGACCTCTTCCTCGAGGTCCTCCGGCGGCATGGTCTGCTGGGCGACCGGCTGCGCGCCGCTCTCGAGCGGCATCGGCTCGTCGATGTCGATGTCGACCTCGACCACCTCCGACGAGACCTCGACGTCCGAGTCGGTGTTGACGTCGTAGTCCACGTCGGCCTCGGCCTCCGGATGGACCGAGGGCTCGCCGGCGGGATGGACCGACGCCTGCGCGGGCGTTGC
>JAYTZB010001704.1:0-5183 GCA_043742085.1 Polyangiaceae bacterium | reverse complement strand
CTGCTGATGGCACCCCTCCTCGTCTCTGTGTTCAGCGGACGGGTCTTGCTCATCGCGCTGCTTGTCTTGTCGATCATCACGGTCGTCGCGATCGCGCTTCGCCGCTTCACACGCGCGCTCCAGACGCGGCTGAGCCATGCTTATCAGAACGTCGGCGACGCGGTGCTCGTGGCGATCGAAGGCACCGTCGAGGTCGTCGCGGCTGGAAGGGAAGCGCTCGTCATCGACGACCTCGAGCGCAACCTGCGCGCGTACCGTCGCCTCGCTACCCGTTCCGCTTGGTTGTCGGCTCTGCTGGGACGCGCTCCGATCGCGGCGGGCCTCTTGGCCATTGCAGTCGTTGCCAGCATCGATGCGTCTTCGCGCGAGGCGCTGGCCACCGCCATCGTCGCACGAGCGCTCGTCCTGGCCGCTGTCATGCCGTCTGTGGTCGGCGCGGTACTCAGCGCCCACGCCGTCACACGAGCGGTCGCGCTCTCGGGCCCGTTTGCGGAGGTCCTCTCGTCGCCGGCGCGCCGTGATGCACTGCGCATGGGGATCGGAGCGCCACTCCTCCCGGCGCCGATCAACGCCAGAGCACTGGAATTTTCGTACGCGCGTTCGGCACCGTCTGTCTTTCGTGACCTGAGCTACGACTGGCCCGTCGGAGAGCCGCTCGTCATCGTCGGCCCAAACGGGTCGGGCAAGAGCACGCTCTTGCGTCTGCTCATCGGACTGCGCGCGCCGACGGACGGCTTCGTCCACGTGGATGGTCGAGACCTCGAGCAGATGGACGTCCATGCGCTGAGGCGGCAGGTGGCGTATCTCCCGCAACGGCCGTATCTCGGAGAACCCTACGCGTCGCTTCGAAGTGTGCTCGGTCCGTTTCGTGGCGGGCGGGCCGCCGCCGCCGACGACGACGATGCAATGCGACGCGCGCTTGCCCGCGCCCACCTTGCGAATGCAAAGCTCGCGCGCGGCGAGGACATTCTCGACCTCCGGCTCGGCGAGCTGTCGAGCGGTCAGCGACAGCGAGTGGCGCTTGCCCGCATGCTCTTGCAAGACGCGCGCATGGTCCTTCTCGACGAGCCCGACGCGAACCTCGATCAGGAGGGGGTGGCGCTCGTGGCAGCGCTCGTTTCCGAGCTCACCGCGGCAGGCACGATGGTGGCGATCGCCGCGCACACCCCGCAGCTCGCGGCGCTCTCGAAGCGCAGGATCACGCTCGGCGTGACGCCAGCGATCCCGCCCGCAGACGGGGGATGATCCGCTCAGCGAGGACTTCGGCTCTCGCACAACCGTCCGCCATCCCGAGACGTCAGATCTCGCGCACGCGCACCGTCGTGACGCCGCGGTCGTAGCCGTAGTCGATCAGGACCGTCGCGCCGCCCTTCACCTCCGGGCAGTCGAACGACGGGAAGAGCGCGTGCGCCCAGTGGCTCGTGGGATCGAAGTCGTCGGGGAGCGTCGAGAGGAACACTCCCGGCGCCAGCGTGGCGCGGAAGGCGAGCATGATGCCGAGGTTCTGGCTGTCGCGCGAGATGCGCGTCGTCGCGCGCGACGAGACCACCGTCTCGAACGGGCCCGTCATGTCGATCGCTACGAGCAGCACTGGCTCGGCGAGCGGCCACGTCGCGACGTCGCGGCTGTCGAGCATGATCGGCTCCGAGCACGAGAGGCGATGCTGCTCCAGCGGCGCGAAGTCGATGCCGTACGACGCCTTGTAGCTGTCGACCTTGCGCCTCGTGAAGACGTGACGCTCCAGTACCGTGCGCGGAATATCGACCGCGATGCCGTAGATCTCGATGGCCGACGGGATGATGCGCGCGTTGGGCGTCAGCAGACGGCGCTTCGCATCGGCCACGATCTCGAGCATCTGCTCGTCGAGCGGATCGTTGCCGATGGTCTCGGTCACGAGCACCGAGGCCCGCTCGGGAAGCGACACGCGCGTCGAACGATCGCGGAGGAGGGTGATGCGATCCGCGACGCCGTTGGCCTCGAACACGCGCTCAGCGACCTCGGCGATGCCGCTCGACTCCACGGCGAAGACCCGGCGCGCGCCGGCGAGCGCAGCGCACGTGGCGAGCACGCCGGTGCCGGTGCCGATGTCGACCACCACGTCGTCCGGGAGCACTGTCGTGCGCAGCGCATGACAGAAGCCGTTGGTGCGACCCTTGTCGTCCAGCATGAGCATGTGGATCGACGGACGCACCCAGCCGCGCGTGCCGAGCGATGCACGCTCCTCGGGCACCACGAGCACGCCGTTGCGCACCATGTCCTCGATGCAACCCTGGGCCTCGAGCCGCTGCTCGGCGCCGCCGCTCGCCACGGCCGCGAGGGCCTCGCTCACGCGTCGCGGCGTCGCGAACGCATCGAGCAGGCCGAGCGCCACGCGCGGCGCATGGAGCTGGTCGGCGCCGACGTCGATGCCGATCTCGTCCTCGTCGGTGAGGCGCACGCGGATCTCGCGCACGCGAACCAGCACCGTGTCGGGGTGAACGTCGAGCTCGCGCGGGAGCTCGCTGTCGTCCTCGGCGGTCATCGGGCGGACCATATCACCGCCGCTCGACGGCGGGGCACGACGCAGTCACGGGCGCGTCGGTGCGGGGCAGGATCGCGACCTTCTCGGGCGCCGCAAAGGCCGCCACGAGGGCAAAATGCTCGTAGGCGCACGGCGTGACCTCGAGATGCGCGACGTCCTCCGCCCGTAGCGCCGATCCCACGGAAATCTGGGCCGATCGGCCCTCTGCCGGCCCGGATCCGGGAACGTCACGCAGGCCGACGACAGTGCTGGCAAGCCACGCAACCGCGACCACGCCGAACGCCGCGAGCGAAGAGACGCGAGCGCGGGCCAGCGCCGCTGGCGCCGCCAGCACGAGGACGTCGGCCGCGAACATGGCGGTGACGAGGATCACCCCGAGCAGTGCGCGCTCCGCATGATGCGCCGGTGCGCCGTCGCGGGCGTTGCCGTACGCGAGGAACGCGATCTCCGCGGCGGCGCAGGCCAGCGGAACGAGCCACGCGGCCCGCACCTCGGCGCGCGACTTCACGAACAGGTGGCCCCCCGTGAACGCGAGCGCGAGGCCGAGCGCGATGTCCGGGCGACGCGTGACGAACAGCCGCGGGTAGAGGAGCAGCGCGTCGATGGTGCCCACCGGCGCCTCGCCGAGCGCCCGCTTGAAGCGCGCCACGCGCTGGAAGAAATGCAGCGCGTCGCCGTGCGCATGGCCGTTCCACGCCAACCATAGCAGCGGGCCCGCAGCGACGAGCGCCGCCAGCGCCAGATCCTCCCGGCGGCCGCGCAGGTCACGCGCACCGCGTACGGCCAGCACCACGGCGAGCACCGCGGCTACCGGCCACGGCTCGTAGCGCGAGAGGCACGCTGCAACGAGCGCAAGCGCGAACCCGATCCGCGCGCCCAGCGGCAGGCGCGGCCCGCGCAACGAGCCGAGCGCGATGGCCGCCGAAGCGGTGAAGCTCGCCGTGAACGACTCGGGCACCGTCGCTGCGCCGAGCCACAGGCTCCACGGCGACAGCGTCGCGAACGCCACAGCGAACAACGCTGCACGTCTCGAGGCGCCCGTCATCCGCAGCGCCACGTACGGAAGCACCGCCGCAGCGCTCGCGAATCCGATGCTCGCCGCGCGAGCGACCGACAGCGAGCGACCGAACGCGAGCATCACCGAGCCGAGCGCCCAGAACGGGAAGGGGAGCCAGCTCGTGCCGCTGGGATCGAGCTTCGGCGCGTGCGCGAACGACTGCGCGATGGTGACGCGCGCGAAGTCGTCGTCGGAGACGTGATCGAAGCCGAGCTCGCGAACCACGACGAAGGCCAGCGCATGGAGCGCAGCGACGACGGCGACCTCGGTCAGAAGCCGCTCGCGCGTGGTCACGTACGCTCGCTCAGCGCGCGGGAGTCGGCGCGGAGTCGTTGGGGGACGGTGCGGAGTCCTTCGGGGACGGCGCATTCATCATCGATCCGCCGCCAGCGCCGCCCGAGGACGCAGGCGCGCTCGAGCCCGAGGGTGCCGGGTTGGCGTCGCTCTTCGCGCGCTTCTCGCCGCGGTCCTTCACCTTGCTCTGCTCCTCCGCGACCTTGGCGCGGAGGGCGCGGTCGCCGGACGAGGACATGTACGCAAGCGTGACGCTCGTGAGCATGAAGATGCCGGCGCAGATGGCGGTGGCGCGCGTGAGGATGTTGCCCGCTCCGCTGCCACCGAAGACCTGAGCCGATGCGCCGCCGAACGCCGAGCCCATTCCGCCGCCTTTTCCCTGCTGGAGCAGGACGACGAACATGAGGACGCAGCAGACGAAGATGTGGACGATGTTGACGAAAGTGCTGAGCATGTTGGTTATCGACCGCGCGCCGAGCGTGCCGCGTTGGCGATAGCACCGAACGAGCCGGCATCCAAGCTCGCCCCGCCGACGAGGAAACCGTCGATGTTGGGACACGCGAGGAGCGCCACGGCGTTGTCGGGCTTGACCGAGCCTCCGTAGAGGATCCGCGTGCGCTTCGCGAGGTCCGGGCTCTTCTTCTCGAGCCAGGAGCGGATCGCGGCGTGGACCTCTTCGGCCTCGGTCGGTCCCGCGGTCTTCCCGGTGCCGATGGCCCAGATCGGCTCGTATGCGACGGCGACGGCCTTCGGGGTCTGCGCGATGACGTCGAGAAACGCATCGACCTGCTGCTTCACGACGCGGAGCATCTCGCCCGCCTCACGCTGCTGGAGGGTCTCTCCGACGCACACGATGGGCAGGAGGTCGTGGCGGAGCGCGGCGGAGACCTTGTCGGCGACGAACGAGTCGGTCTCTCCGAGGATCTGGCGCCGCTCGCTGTGCCCCACGATGACCCAGGTGCAGCCGCACTCCTCGAGCATGGGGCCGCTGATCTCGCCCGTGAACGCGCCCTGATCCTTGGGATAGACGTTCTGGGCGGCGAGCTGCACGGGCGAGCCGTCGATGGTGTCGGCGACGGCGGCGAGCGCCGTGAACGGCGGCGCGATCACCACATCCACGTCCGGCAGATCACGCGCGAACGCGACGCAGCCTTCGGCGAGCTCGACGCCGGTACGACCGCCGTTGAACATCTTCCAGTTGCCGGCAATGAGGGGGCGACGTGACGGGTTCATGAGCGCGGGGAGCCTACCCTAAGGAGGATCCGTTGCCTACCAGGCCTCGAGACGTGCGAAAGGCCCGGATTGTTCCGC
>JAYTZB010001703.1:0-4271 GCA_043742085.1 Polyangiaceae bacterium | reverse complement strand
AAGACGTTCCCCGCCGAGTGCGGTGGCGCGGCCCCGACCCCGCTGACCTCGCAGGAGAAGGTCCTCGCGTACTTCCTCTTCGACCTCGCCTCGTGCGTGTCCTCGTCGACGCCTCCGGCGTGCAAGCCGCAGACGTGTACGGATCAGAAGCTCGGCTGCGGTCTCGCCGGCGACGGCTGCGGCGGCCAGGTCGATTGCGGCCCCTGTCTCAACCCCGGTGAAACGTGCGGCGGCGGCGGTGTGCCGAGCCAGTGCGGTGCGCCGGCATGCACCAAGAAGACGTGCGCGGCTGGCCAGTGCGGCAAGCTCGGCGACGGCTGCGGTGGCACGCTCGACTGCGGTACGTGCGCCATGGGCACGTGCGGCGGCGGCGGCGCGAACGTCTGCGGTGTCGCGGCGTGTAACCCGACGGGCTGCCCGATGCCGGCACCCGGCTCGGTCTGCGGCCCGGTCGCCAACGGCTGCGGAGCAGTGAACAACTGCCCGTGTCAGGCGGGTGTCCCCTGCGTCAACGGAACCTGCGGTGCGCCTCCCTGCGTCCCCCGGACGTGCGGTCAGGCCGGCGCGAATTGCGGCACGGTAGCCGACGGCTGCGGCGGCGTCCTCCCCTGCGGCAACTGCGTTGCTCCGCAGAGCTGCGGTGGTGGCGGAACCGCCAACTTGTGCGGCGGCGGCGTCAACTGACGTTCAACTGACACGATGCGCGGCGCGGCGGCGTTCGGCGGCGAGCGGCACGAGCCCTAGCAGCGCGAACGCCCCGCCCGTCGCGCATACCGCGGGCCAACCGCCGCGGGACCACGCGACGGCGCTTGCCACCGTGCCGAGCGAGCCGCCGATGAAGTACCCGACCATGTAGACGGCGTTGAGCCGGCTGCGGAGCTCGGGTCGCAGGCCGTAGATCACCGTCTGGTTGGTGAGCTGGTTCGCCTGCACGCCGGCGTCGAGCAGCACGACGCCGGCGCCGATGGCGACGAGCGATCGCGCGCCCAGCGCGAAGACCACGAACGAAGCGGCGGTCGCGAGCAGCGAGCCGACATTGAGACGCTCCGGCCGCGGACCGGTCGCCAGGCGTCCGGCGATCGGCGCCACGAGCACGCCCACGATCCCGACCGCACCGAACATGCCCGCCGTCGCGCTCCCGTAGCCGAACGTCGCCAGGTGGTACGAGAGCATCGCCCAGAACACGCTGAAGCTCGCGAACCCGCAGGCTCCGACGAGCGCGCGCGTCCGGAGGACCGGCTCGGTGGTCACCACTGTCACGAGCGAGCGCAGCACGGTCACGTACGCGAGCCGTACCGGCGGCTCCCTCGCGGGGATGGTGAGCCGGAGCACGACGGCGAGCACCGCCATCGCGCCGGCCGCGATCACGTAGACGGTACGCCAGCCGAACGCAGCGCCGATCGCTCCGCTCGCCGTGCGCGAGAGCAGGATCCCCGCGAGCAGGCCCGCCATCACGGCACCCACCACACGTCCGCGGTCACGAGCAGGTGCGAGATCGACCGAGTACGGCACGATCATCTGCGCGACCGACGAGGCTGCGCCGACCAGCAAGCTGCTCGCGACCAGCGCGGGCACCGACCGCGAGATCGCCACGAGGAGCAGCGCCGGCACCGCGAAGCCGACCGTCGTGACGATGAGCGATCGCCGCTCGCGCGCGTCGCCGAGCGGCACGAGCAAGATCATCCCGAGCGCGTAGCCGATCTGCGTGGCGGTCAGCGCCGTGCCGATGGCCGCCGGCGGAGCGCCCAGCGACTCACCGATGGCGGCCGCGAGCGGCTGACCGTAGTAGAGATTTGCAGCACCGAGCCCCGCTGCGGCCGCGAGCAGTACCAGCAGAAGCCGCGAAGCTGCCCTGGGCGCCTCGACCGAAGACGGCGGCTCGCTGCTCATGACGGCGTTGTATAACGACGGGCGATGAAGCGCGCTCTTCTCGCCATGTTCGCCACGGTCGCCACCGCCACGGTGGTCACTGCCTGCGGTCCTGCTTCGCAGCCTGCTGCGCCGAAGCCCGCGGCCACGTCCGCGTTGCCGCCCGAGGGCGTCGCATGGCCCGAGGAGAAGCACCTCGCGGATCTCCGGCAGCTCACGCTCGCGGGCGAGAACGCCGAGGCGTACTGGTCGTTCGACGGGCAAGCGCTCACGCTTCAGTCGCGCACCGGCGACATCGATTGCGATCGCATCTACCGCATGCCGCTGAACGGTATCGTGCCCCTCACGCCTGGCGGCGCGCGCACGGGCGTCCCGCAGCTCGTCCCGGTCTCGAGCGGGAAGGGGGCCACCACGTGCTCGTACTTCACGCCCGGTGACCAGCAGGTGATCTACGCGTCGACGCATCTCGGCGGCGACGCGTGTCCCGCGAAGCCCGATCACAGCCTCGGCTACGTCTGGGCGCTCTACGACACCTACGACATCTTCAAGGCCGACGCCGACGGCAAGAACCTCACGCGCCTCACCGACACGAAGGGCTACGACGCCGAGGCCACCGTCTGCGCGAAGGACGGCTCGATCATCTTCACGTCGGTGCGTGACGGGGACATCGATCTCTATCGCATGGATGCCGACGGCAAGAACGTGAAGCGCATCACCTCCACGCCTGGCTACGACGGCGGCGCGTTCTTCAATGCCGACTGCTCGAAGATCGTGTGGCGCGCGTCGCGTCCCAAGGGCAAGGACCTCGAGGACTTCAAGAAGCTGCTCTCGCAGAACCTCGTTCGCCCGTCGAAGCTCGAGCTCTACGTCGCCAATGCCGACGGCTCCGAGGCCACGCAGCTCACGTACCTCGACGCTGCCTCGTTCGCGCCGTTCTGGCACCCGTCGGGAAAGCGCATCCTCTTCTCCTCGAACCACGGTGACCCCAAGGGCCGCGAGTTCGACATCTGGGGCATCAACGTCGACGGCACGGGCCTCGAGCGCATCACGTATGCGCCGGGGTTCGACGGCTTCCCGATGTTCTCGCCGGACGGAAAGACCCTCGCGTTCTCGTCGAACCGCGCCACCCCGAAGGGCAAGCACGACACGAACGTGTTCGTCGCGCGCTGGGTCGAGGAAGGGAAGGGTCCGACCGAGGAGCAGGCCGCGGATCGCGTGATGAGCGACATCTCCTGGCTCGCCGATCCCGCCCGCGAGGGACGTGGCATCGGCATGCAGGGCCTCGAGCAGTCGGGCGCGTGGATCGAGGCGCGCATGAAGGCGCTCGGCTTGAAGGCGGCGGGCGACGCGGACGGCTTCCGGCAGGCATTTCCCGTGGTGACGAGCGTGAAATCCGAGGACGCGACGTCGGTCAAGATCGACGGCAAGCAGCTCGCCAAGGACGACTACGTCGTGCTCGGGTACTCACCCGCCAAGGCCGACGTGACCGGTGAGCTCGCCTTCGCCGGCTACGGCATCGTCGCGAAGGACCCCGCCGTCGACGACTACGCGAAGCTCGACGTGAAGAAGAAGATCGTGGTGGTGCGCCGCTTCGCGCCCGAGGGCGGCAAGCTGGGGAGCACCGAGGCCCAGCGCCGCTACGGCGACATCCGTAGGAAGGCCTTCAGCGCCCGTGAGAAGGGCGCTGCTGCGCTCATCGTGATCGACGATCCGCTTCCGCCCGAGGGCGCGAAGGGCGCCTTTCAGGCCCCCGACGAGGCGAAGCTCCCGCCGCTCATGCCCGAGGGCTACTCCGATGCCGGGCTGCCGGTGCTCGTCCTCAAGCGCAGCGTCGGCAAGGCGCTCATCGAGCGCCTCGTCAAGAAGACGAGGACCACGGCGTCGGTGCGCGTCGAGCTCACTCCGGTCTCGCAGGGCGCGTTCAACGTCATCGGTCGCGTCATCGCCGAGCCGGTCGACGGCAAGAAGCTCCCCGGCGTGGTGGTGGTGGGCGCCCACTACGATCACCTGGGAAAGGGCGGTCGTTATTCGCTCGCGCCGCACTCCGAGGAGGCCCATGTCGGCGCCGATGACAACGCGTCGGGCGTCGCGGTCCTCCTCGAGGTCGCGCGCGAGACACAGCTCCGCAAGATCCAGCTGAAGCGCGACGTGATCTTCGTCGCGTTCTCCGGCGAGGAGTCCGGCGTGCTCGGCTCGGCGCACCTCGTTCATCAGTGGAGCGAGAAGGCGAAGACCAAGGGCAAGCTGGAGGACGTCGTCGCCATGCTCAACATGGACATGGTCGGGCGGATGCGGGAGAACCGCCTCCAGGTGCTCGGCGCCGAGACCGCGGTCGAGTGGAAGGATCTCGTGCAGAAGGCCTGCGATACGTCGCGCGTCGAGTGCGGGATGAGCGGAGACGG
>JAYTZB010001702.1:0-2947 GCA_043742085.1 Polyangiaceae bacterium | reverse complement strand
CGGGAGCGGGCACGGCCACGACCACGGCCACGGTCGAGTTCGCCGCGAACCCGACGAACGCGAGCGCGACGGCAGAGCCGCCGACCGTCACGCCGGACTCGCTGCCCAGGGCTCCTTCGACGCCGGCTGTCACAGCGGCGGCCGCGAGCGGCAAGCACGGCAAGACGCCGCCGGGCAAGCCGGTCAAGGGCGGGCCGGCCGGGCGGCCGTCGGGGGCCGCATCGCCCACGCCGTCGCCCTCCTCGACGACCGGCTACGGCATCTTCGAGTAGGCGACTTCCATAAGCGCGCCGTCCCGCGCGCCCTGATGCGCGGCCGGGCACCCCACGGAAATGCGCGGAACTGCGCAGGTCCGACACCTACGTTCGATTGCTCGCGAATGGCACGAGGTGGTAGCCTCCGCGCGAATGGAACGCGCTGAAATCGACAGGCTCGTCCAGCGCCTCGTCGAGAATCCGCACGACGAGGAGTCGCTGGCCTACGCGCACCAGGCCGGCGAGCAAGACCCCAAGGCGTACGCCATGCTCCTCGAGCGCGTCGGCTCGGAGACGCGCGACCCGGCCTACGCGGCGCACTGGCTCGCCGAGGCGGCCAACGTCTGGTCGACCACGCTCGGCGACGCGCATCGCGCCGCCCGCGTCCTCATGATGGCGATCGACAAGGACCCGACCGCGCAGGTCGCGGCCGAGCGGCTCGCGCAGCTCTATCGCGAGAAGGGCGACACGAAGGCGCTCGTCGCGCTCCTCGATCGTCGCGCGAAGGCCCTCGCTCCTCTCACCGTGCAGAACCCCGATCTCCGCGGCGAGCTCGCCGGCATGCATGAGGAGCTCGGTCGGCTCTGGTCGGAGGCGCCGCTCTCGCAGCCGAAGAAGGCCATCGAGAACTACAAGAAGGCCATCGAGCTCGATCCGACGAGCGCCTACGCGATCTACAACGCGCGCGAGCTCTACAAGCAGACGCAGGAATGGGCGAACGCCATTCCGCTCTACGCCGCCGAGCTCGCCCTCGAGCAGGATCCGGCGCGCCGCGTCGGCCTGATGCGGGACGAGGCCACGACGCGCAAGCTGAGCGGCGATCTCCAGGGCGCGACGCGGGCCTACGCATCGGCGCGCGAGATCGACGGCTCCGATCCGGCGCTCCAGCAAGAGTACGCATCGAGCGTCCTCGATCGCATCCAGGCGGGCGAGGCCGTTCCTCACGAGGAGCGCAACTACGCCGCCGAGCTGCTCGTCGCGCTCGCCGAGACGTACGAGGGCGAGCACGGTCTCGCCTACGCGGGCGCCGCGCTCGACATCGAGCCCGGCAGCGATCGCGGCATCCAGCTCTACGCGCACTACGCACGCGCGCTGGGCACCGACGACGGGAACGATCTCACCACCCGCTACAACGCCTACCTCGCGGCGAACCCCGGCGGCGCGATGGCCAGCGAGGTGCGCGGCGCGCTGGGCGCTCGCGCGTCGATGGCGCCTGCCGGCGAGGGACGCCTCGAGCTCGCCTCCGGCGGCAGCATGACCGGCGTCGACGCCATCGACGACAGGTCGGGCTCGAACGTGGAAGACGGCGGCAGCATGAGCGCCGGCAGCTCGCCGAACAAGCGCCCGAGCCTCGTCCCGACCGGGAAGAACTCGAATCCGCCGCCCACCGTCGAGCGCCCACTCATCGACGAGCGCTCCGAACACGAGCGCCCCGACGGCGGGAGCTACAAGCGCGGCCCGCTGATGTCGCCGGAGAAGATGCAAGGCGTCCTCGACGCCGCGCAGATGCTCGCCGGCAAGGGCAAGAAGCCCGAAGCATTTGCAAAGTACAAGGAAGTCCTCGAGAGCGATCCCGCGCATGCCGAGGCGCTCGCGTGGACCGAGGACTACCTCCGGTCGAAGCGCGACTACGGCCAGCTCCGCGACGTGCTCCTCGCCAGCATCCGCGCCACCGCGGGCGTCTCCGATCAAGCGGAGAGCCGCAAGGAGCGCCTTCGCGAAGTAGCCGGTCTCTGCGAAGGCAACCTGCGCGACGTCGACGGCGCCATCGCCGCGTGGCGTCAGCTCCTCGCGCTCGACCGCAAGGACGAGACCGCGCGCACCGCGCTCATGCGCCTCCTCGAGAAGTCGCAGCGCTGGGACGACCTCGCGAACCTCCTCGAGCAGGAAGCGACCATCGAGTCGGACATCGACACGAAGGTGCTCCTCGAGAAGAAGCTCGCCAAGCTCCAGGAGGACAAGCGCAAGGACCTCGTCGCCGCCGGCGAAGCGTGGGGCCGCATCTCGCGCCTCACCACCGATGACGACCAGGCGATCCTCACCGCATCGCGGCTCTTCGAGAAGGGCGAGCGCAGCGATCTCGCCGCCACCGTGCTCGCCGAAGGCGCGCCGGGCATCGAGGACGCGACGTCGCGCGGCCAGCTCTTGCAGCGCCTCGCCGAGCTCCGCGAGCAGCTCGGTCAGGGCATCGCAGCCGGTGACTCCTATGCCGACGCCGCCGACGCGCTCCGCAACGGAAAGCTCTGGGAAGAGGCCGATCGCCTCTACAGCTCCGCGGAGTCGTGGGAGAAGGCTGCCAACGCCGCCCAGCAGCGCGGCCTGCTCACCGGCGATCTCAAGCAGCAGGCGATGTTCTTCGCGCGCGCCGCCGACTACCTCGTCAAGGCCGGCCGTCACGACGAAGCCCTCGATCGCCTCGAAGAGGCCACCGACCTCGATCCGCTGAACGACGACTACGCGACGCAGCTCGTCGCTCGTTACAACTCCGACGATCGCGTCGACAAGCTCGTCGCGTTCCTCACGAAGCGCGGCGACCGTCTCACCGATCGCTCCAAGCGCACCAACATCCGCCGTGAGGCCGCGAACCTCGCGACCACGCGCATGCAGGACAAGGAGCTCGCGCGCGAGCTCTGGCTGAAGCTCCTCGAGGACGGCGACGACAAGGAGGCCCTCGAGCGCCTCATCGACGACGC
>JAYTZB010001701.1:0-2546 GCA_043742085.1 Polyangiaceae bacterium | reverse complement strand
GCGCGCCGCTCCGTCATCACCACCTGCTCGCGGAGCCTCGTGCGCTCGGTCACGTCACGTCCCACGAGCAGCCGCGCTGGCTGACCGCGATGCGTCACGAGCTGGGTTGGCGATACCTCCACCAGGATGGTCGCGCCCGACCGCGTGAGCAGCGCCCCTTCCTGGAGGTCGGGCATGGTCCCGCTCGAAGGATCGACGTGCATGCGGGTCTGGACCAACGCCCGCCACGACGGGGGTATGTGGTCGAAGAGCGACGTGCCCGCGACGTCTGTGAGCGCGTCGTAGCCGAGCGTCCGTAGCACCGTCCCGTTCACCCACAAGATGTTGCCCTCGCGATGGATGATCACGAGGATCGGAAGTCGCTCGAGGACTGCTTGCATCTCCCGCGTCGAGCGCTCGGCGGCCTCGAGGCCTTCCTCGATACCTCGCCGCTGTCGCTCGAGGAGATCCGGCGCATGGCGACGATGGATGAGCGCTCGAACGTGTCGTCGTGCTCGTCCGAGCGCGGAGCGTGATGGCGGAAGATCGAGCACGATGTCGAGCTCGCGCGGGGTCACCTTGCTCGTGACGATGACCGCGGGCGCGAGGCCGAGGATGGAAGGCACCTCGACCAGCAGGCCCTCGAAGATGTGCAGATATGGCGCGCTCGGCGCGTAGAGGTCGGGGATCGAGCACCGAAAATGAATTCGATCGTAGGACGGAAACTCGGTCCGCAACACGAGATGGGGAACGGTGGCAGGGGCGATCCAGCGCTCACCGGCGAGATAGAGGCTCTGCAGCGAGATGATCGTCCGCGCCATCTCTCGCAAGAAGAAGAAGGAGGGCGCGTCGACCATCTTGCGACCGACCGCGCGCATCCGGTCGACGTCGCCGTCGACCCGTCGCGAGAGCTGCTCGAGGAGCGCCACGAGCGTGTCCCAGTCGAGCGCGCCTCGTGGAGCGGTGAGCTGCGCTGCATCGAGACCGAGCGGCGCGACCAGCTCTTCGCGACGGATGCCGATCTCCTCGGCCGCCTCGAAGAGATGCAGCGCCATCTTGCTCGGGAGGCGCATGCCTCGCTTAGCCTACTCGGCGAGCGCCCTGTCGATAAGCTTCCTGAACTTCGGCAGCGGCTGCGCGCCGCTCAGGTAATAGCCGTTGATCAGGAATGCCGGAGTGCCGGTGATACCGATATCGGTGCCGGCGCGGTCATCGGCATCGATGACGGTCTTGTGAGTCTGGGAGTCGAGCGCGCGCGTAACGCCCTTGATATCCAACCTCAGCTCGGACGCATAGTCATCGAGATCGGCGCGCTTCAGGTGCTGCTGATTGGCAAATAGCTTGTCGTGCATCTTCCAGAAGCCGTCGGGCCCGTGCTGCGCGAGCGCCTCGCGTGCGAGCTCGGCAGCCATGACGGCGTCGGGATGCATCGGGAGCGGCTTGTCGCGCCAGACGAACTTCACGCGATCGCCGTAGAGCTTCAGGATCTCGTTCACGGTCGGCTCGGCGCGCTGGCAGAACGGGCACTGGAAGTCCGCCCACTCCTGGATGACCACCTTCGCGTCCTTGCCGCCGCGGAATGGCGCGCCGGCCGGGATCGGCGGAGCATGCTTCTTCTCGGGCTCGGGCGCGCCCTTCGCGTCCCTCATGAGGCTCGCGTAGTAGTCCTTCGCGGCGACGGGCGATCGCCCGCGCTGGTCCTCGAACTTGCGCAGCTCCTCGTCGATGATGGTCTTGAACTTCTCGAAGGGCTGCGCCCCGACCATCCTGCGACCGTTGACGAAGAAATGCGGCGTGCCCGTGGCCTGGACGTCGTCACCGAGCTCGGCGTCCACGTCGATCTGCTTCTGGTGCTTCTTCTCGCGGATGGCGGTCTTCAGCTTCGCGGCGTCGAGCTCGAGCTGCGCGCCGATCCGGAAGAGGTCGTCGTCCTCGAGCTTCGGCTGCGCGTCGAAGAGCTTGTCGTGCGCGCGCCAGAAGCCAGCGTCGCCCTTCTGCGTGCGGGCCTCGAGAGCGAGCTCGGCGGCCGGCTGCGCGCGCGGGTGGAAGGGGAGGGGCTCGTTCTTCCAGACGAGACGGACCTTGTCGCCGTAGGTATCGCGGACCTTGTCGAGGGTCTGCTCCGCGCGCTTGCAGAACGGGCACTGGAAGTCGCTGAACTCGATGATGGTGACCGGCGCATCGACGTTGCCGCGGATGGGCGAGCTGTCGACCGGGACGCGCCAGACCGTCTTCGTGTCCTCGGGCGGGTCCACGTCGTCCTTCTTCGCCGGGGCCTCCGCGAAGTTCGCCGTCGACATCACGACGTAGACCTTGTCCTTGGGCGTACCGGTCGCCACCTTCGCGTTCGCCTTGGCGAGCTCGGTATCGATGAGCTGCTTGAAGCGGTCGAGCGGCTGCGCGCCCGAGAGCTCGACGCCGTTGACGCGAAACGCGGGCGTGCCGTTGGCGCCGACCTTCTTCGCGAGCTCCTGATCCTCTTCGATCTTCTTCAGCGCCACGTGCGTCGCGAGCGCCTTGTCGTAGGCGATGCCGTCGGCGCCCGCGGCGATGGCCCAGAGCCGGAA
>JAYTZB010001700.1:0-2669 GCA_043742085.1 Polyangiaceae bacterium | reverse complement strand
GCGCAGATCGCGGTCCAGCCCTTGGTCACCGAGAAGACGTTTGCGATGGTGGACTCGGTCCACGGGCGCGTCTTCGCCCTGTCCATGAAGCCGCTCCAGAGATCGACGACGAGCTTGCCGTCGAGCATAACCGCGACCGATGCGCCGACCTCGCCGTGCGCCACGAAGCCCTCGGCGAAGACGTCGCGTACGCGAGAGAAGCGGGGGTCGAACGTGCCTTGCATGAGCGAGAGGCGCTTCTACTTCTCGCTGGCGCCGGTGGCCAGCCTTCTCAGCCGACGCCGCGGCGTGCCAGGAATGAAGCGATGGCGGAGAGCGCGAGCACTGCGGCGACGAGGGCGCCTTCGACGATGGCGAGCGTCCACCACGACGCGAAGAGCCCGCCGCCGACGGAGAGGCGGAAGATCACGAGGCCGACGGCGGCGATCGCCCAGCCGATCAGCACGAAGACCCGCTCCAGCCTGCGGCTCGGCGCAAACGGTGTGTGACGATCAATCGGGGGCGAACGAAACGGATCGAGGCTCATGCCGGGCCGGTCGGCCGTACGACGCCGGAGTTGTCCGTGACTTGGTGAGCCTCGGAGCCCGCGCACATGACGCGCAACTCATCCGGCGGGCGGCCGACCAGGTGATCGGAGGACATGATGACCATCACCGCTTCGACCGACAGCGCTTCCCGCCGCCGCAACGACGAGCTCGATGCACCCGCAGCGCCGCCGCCGCCCGACGCGGCGCGCACCGCGAAAGCCGAGCGTCCGCGTGATCACGTCGAGATCGCCTGGGACCAGCGGCCCACGTCGGCGACCAGCGTCGAGCCGCGATCGACGCCCGGTGCCGTCATCGCGCAGGCGCGCAGTCAGATCGCGCAGCCGCTTCCGGCATCGCTGTGCGGCGCCGTCGGTGAGCCGCTGAAAAAGCAGCTCGCCGAGGACCTGAAGGCGATGCTTCCGAAGCTCGAGAAGCTCGAGAAGGACCTCGGCGCGCTCCGGGTCGCGATGCACCCGTACATGAAGGACCTGGAAGAGGGCCTCCATGCGGCGCACGAGATGAAGGAGGGCATCGAGCTCGCGCTCGAGGGGCACCACCTCTCGCACGGTGGCGGCGTGTCCGAGAAGCTGCTCGGCGGAGCTGCGGTCCTGCTCGGGGTCGGCACGCTGGTCCACGGCGCAAAGGAGTATGCCGAGGTCATCGAGCGGCTGCCCCCCGACGCCCAGTCGACGGTGAAGAACGCCAAGCCGATCGTCGCCGACGTCATGCGCGACCTCGATGACCTCGGCGCTTCCGCGAAGACGGCGATGAATCACCTCATGGGAGGCGCGCTGACCTCGCGCGGCGTGTGCATCGGCGGCTGACCGGAGGGGCTAGAAGCTGGGACCTAGGAGCGGCCGTACACCGGGAGCGCCGCGCCCGAGACGTCGCGCGCATCGTCGGAGAGGAGGAACGTGATCACCGCGGCCGCCGAGTCGAGCGCGACCCACTTCGCCGGATCGGCGTCGGGCATCGCGGCGCGATTGGCGGGCGTGTCCATGGTGCTCGGCAGGATGGCGTTGATGCGGACGCCGTGCTCGAGGACCTCCTGCGCGACGGCTTGCGCCATGGCCACGACGGCGGCCTTCGATGCGCCGTAGGCCGCCGCACCGCCGCTCGTCCACGGACGCTCGACCGCGCGCGACCCGACGACGACGATGCTGCCGCTCTTCTTCTCCACCATCGACGGGAGCAGCGAGCGAAGCGCGCGATAGGCGGTGTCGACGTTGAGCGCGATCATCTTCTCGTACGCGCTGTCGTCCTTCGCGGCGTGAAGCGGAGCGCCACCGTCCCAGCCGCCCGCGATCAACGCGCCGTGCGTGGGGAGCGCGCCGAAGGCGGCACGCGTCGCTGCGAGCGCGCTCTCCCAGGTCGCCGCGGTCGCAAAATCTCCGGAATGACCGACCGCGTTGCCGGCTCCGAGCTGCTTCGCGATCTGCGCGAGGCGATCCTTCGCGCGCTCGGTGTCGAAGAGCGCGACGCGGTAGCCCTGGCCGACGAGATGCGCGGCGAGCGCGCTCCCGAGCGCGCCGGCGCCGCCCGTGATCGCGACGATGCGGTCGTTGGTGCTCATCGTCGCATGCTACTGCGAGCGCGCGAGTGCGCGAGCCCGCGAATGCGAAACCGTCACGTGAACGTGAAACGCCCCACGATCGGCACGTGATCCGAGAGCCCGCGAAACGCGCCGGTTCGGGCCCCGAAACGGTGGGTGGTGTCGAAGTCGAGCCACTTGAGGCCACCGCCGCTGAACATGTGATCGAGGTGCATGCGCAGGTTCATGAAGCCGGCAGTGGGCCACTTCACGAGCGCCTCCTCGTCGAGGCGGTAGTAGCCGGCGAACGCGTCGTGGAAGCCGTTGTCGCAGAGCGTTCGGTAGACGGGCGAGCCGGGGAGGGCGTTGAAGTCGCCCATCACCACGTAGCGCTCGCTCTTCCGCTCCTTCTTCACGAACCGCGCGAGGTTCTGCGCCTCCTCGACCTGGTTCGGTCCCCAGCCCATGCGGCGCGGCTCGAGCCAGAACTCCTTCGAGAAGGTGGTGGGCAAGCTGAGATGCGTGTTGAAGATGTCGAGGTCGACGCCGGAGCGGTGCTCGACGCGCAGGTGCGCGCAGATGCGCGTCTGCTTCAGCTTCTTGACCGGGTG
>JAYTZB010001699.1:0-7461 GCA_043742085.1 Polyangiaceae bacterium | reverse complement strand
CTGCCCACGACGCCGTCGTCGACGCGCTCTATCGCGCGCCCGATCTCGGCGAAGCCGCGTGCGAGCGGATCGCGCTCGACAGCGGCGCCGATCGACGGGCGTTCGAGACCTGCGTCGCCGATCCGGCGACCGACGCGCGCATCGATCGCGACACGGCGATGTTCCGCTCGCTGGGCGGCGACGGCGTCCCGATGATGTACGTCGACCGCACGCTGCTCGACGGTGCGCAGACCCGACGCAGGCTCGAGACCGCGATCGACGCCGCCTTGCGCGACGCGCCCTCGCCGTAGGCTCGATTTCCACCGTGAATCCCCCGCGAATCACGGCAGCGCACACGTCGGAGCGTGTGTGACTGATCCACGAGCGAGACGCGAACGCGACGCGTCACGACCGAGCGCGGACCAACCTCTGCGCTAGCCTGGTCGGCCATGCACCAGGCCTCTTTCTCGAAGCTCGCTCGCGTCGCCTTCGCCGGACGCGCCGGCCGTGTGCTCGGCGGCTCCGCAGCGGCCGTCGCGCTGGCCGCGCTCATCGGATGCGCCGTCGGCAGCGATCCCGGTGCCGACGTCAGCCAGCTCGACTCGCTTCCCGTCGAAGCAGGTGGGCCGGCCGCAGACAGCTCGACGACCGTGCTTCCCCCGTCGACGCGGCCGACCGACATGACGGGCGACGACGCGGCCGCCGACGCGGGCACCGGTGACGACGCGAGCATCACCGTCGACGCGGGTGGCGGCACCGACGCTGCGACGGGCGTGGACTCCGGCGGTGGCATGACGACGAGCTGCGGAAGCCTCAACATCTGCAGCGCCGGAACGGATCTGGGGACGATCTCCGGTGACACTGGCGCCGACGTCAAGACCGCGTCTGGCACCGGCTCGCAGTGGTTCACCATCCGCGTCAACGAGAACGACAGCAGCATCTCGCCGATGACGCTCCTCACGAAGGCCGAGCTCGTGTCGCCGGCCGGCACCAACTTCGACGTCTTCATCTACGTCGCCGGCGGTACCAGCGGCCAGGAGTGCTCGGCCGTGAAGGCGAGCTCCACCAACGCGAGCGGGCCCGACAGCGCCACCGCCGAGTGGGGCGAGACCGGAATCTTCTCCAACGGCAGCGACGACAGCCGCACCGTCACCATCGAGGTCCGCTGGATCTCCGGCGTGTGCAGCACCGCGACTCCGTGGGCGCTGACCGTCCGCGGCAACACGCCTTGAGGACGCGCGTGGGGGCCATCGCTTCCCCACGCGTCGCGCTCGTCTGCTTCGTCGCGCTGACCAGCTGCGCGACGAGCGAGACCGGCGCGCGTCCCGAGGTCCGCTCTCCGCGTAGCATTGCCGCGGACGCCGCGACGACCGCGAACGTCGAGGCTGGCGAGACGCTGCCGTTCATCCACGACGACTACGCGCGTGCGCTCGCCGATGCGAAGCGGACGAAGCGGCCGATCTTCGTCGATGCCTGGGCGCCGTGGTGTCACTCGTGCCTCAGCATGCGCGCGTACGTGCTCACCGATCCTTCGCTCGCGCCGCTCGCCAAGGAGCTCGTGTGGCTCACGATCGACACGGAGAAAGACACGAATGCTGCGTTCGTCACGCGGTTCCCCAACCGCGTGTGGCCGACGCTCTGGGTCATCGACGGCGAGACCGAGAGCACGGCCCTCCGCTGGGAAGGCACCGCGACCGCGCCAGAGCTGCTCACGCTGCTGGCGACGGTGCGCGAAGGAGGTCGCGGCGGGCAAGCGGCGGAAGCTACGATGACCTTCCTCCGCGCGAACCAGGCTGCATCACGCGGCGACGTGGCGGCGGCCGAACGAGGCTATCGCGAGGTGATCGCGCAGAAGGACTTTCGCGAGCGCGCGCGTGCCGTCGAAGGCCTCGTCGGTCTGCTGGCTTCGAAGAACGATCATGCCGCATGCGCGGAGCTGGCCATCGCCGAAGCGCCGCGCATGCCGCCCGGCACCTCGCGCGCGACGCTGCTCGCGACGGGCCTCTCGTGCGCGCGCGAGGGCAAGCGCGAGGCGGACATGACCAAGCTCGCCGACGCCGTGGAGCGCGCCGCGACCGATCCGGATCCGCGCACCATCGCCGACGATCGCTCGGCGCTCTTCGAGGAGCTCGTCGAGACGAAGAAGGAGCGCGGCGACGAGGCCGGCGCGAGGTCGACCGCGCGCACGTGGGCTTCGTTCCTCGAGCAGGCCGCGAGCCGCGCGCCGACCAAGCAGGCGAGGGCAGTGTTCGACCCGCATCGCCTGAGCGCGTATCTGGCGGCAGGCGAGCCGGAGCGCGCGATCCCCATGCTCACGGAGAGCGAGCGCGATTTCCCCGACGACTACAACCCTCCGGCGCGGCTCGCTCGCGCTTACCTGGAGGCGAAGCGTCTCGACGACGCTCGGTCCGCCATCGAGCGCGCGGGAGCGCGGGTCTATGGACCACGCTCGCTGCGGATCTTCGACCTGGCGGCCGACATCGCAAAGGCGCGCGGTGACGTGGCGGCGCAGCGCAACGCGCTCGAGCAAGGGCTCGCACGAACGACGCACGCGGTGCTCAACGAGAACCAGAAGAAGCTGCGAGCGAGCCTGGAGAAGCGTCTGCACGAGCTTCCTCCGTAGCGTTCGCGAAGCCCTCGCCGAGCGACCTAGCGCCCGCGAGAACTGACGCTACGCTTGAGGAGTGCCGCCCCTCGTCGTCACCGTCCTCGCCGTCGCGACCGTGCTCATCGCAGCGCTCGCGATCGTGGCGGTCCGGGCGCGTCGGCGGAAGCGCGCGACCAAGCCCGTGCGCGAGCCGAGCGCGTTCGTGATCCTCGAGGGCAACGCCTGGGACGCGTGCGTCGTCGACGATGTGCGCGAGCCATGGTCGCGCCTCGCCACCGAGCCGGTGCGCGGCTTCTGCGGCGTGGCGGCGGGGCGGCATCGCATCCGCACCACCACGCCCGCGGGCGAAGCGACGCTCGACTTCGTCGTGTATCCCGGCGAGGTGCTCGCATGGAAGCTCGATCCCGATCGCGCCCGATGGGAGCCGTACGATCTCGAGCCAGACGCACGCGCGAAGCTCGAGTCCGCACCGTCGAGCACGATGGATCTGGCCGCGGCGGCGCGTCCCAAGCTGCCTGGCTGGCTCGTCCACCTTCGAACGACCGTCGGCCTCGCGAGCTCGCGCGGTGGGCTGCCGGTGAGCAACTCCGCCGACGGTCTGGAGCGCGTGCGGAAGCGCGTCGCGAAGCTCGTCGCGCGCGCCGAGGACGAGCCGCTCGAACAGTACGCGCAGCTCCTCGACGAGGCGCGCGGCCTCGGCGAGACGCTCGTCGGTCGCCTCCTCACGCGGCGCGAGCTGCGCGCGCTCGGCGCGCCGGCGCGTGAAGCGGCGAGCCGACTCGCGTCGCACGGTGACACCGAACGGGCGATGCACGCCGTCGAGATCGGCCTCGCGCTCCTGCCCGGCGATCCGGAGCTGATGGTCGAAGCGGGCTGTACGCTGGCCGCACGCGGCGAGACCGACGAGGCCATGCGCGCCCTCGAAGCCGCGCTCGAGCGTGATCGCTGCCTCGAGGCCCAGGACGTCGCGCGCGCCATGCGAGCGCGCATGGAGCTGAAGAGCCGCCTCGGACGGAGTGTGCGGGTGTGAGCGCAGCGTCGAAGCGAAGCGCTCATGTAGTGCGCCGGTAGCTCGCGAGCGTTCGCGGAGCGCTGCTCGAGATCGCGAGCACGCTCGCGCGCGCTCGCGATGGAGCCGCACGGTGCCCGTTGTGCGACCACGGATTTCTTCGTCGATCGCGCGCTGCTGGCCGCGGCACGGACCGTGCTCTTCCGTCGCTCGTCATGGCAAGGCTCTCCGCTGTCGTCGCCGTAGGTGCGCTCCTCACAGGTGCGCTGCTGAGCACCGTCGGCTGTTCCTCGGCGGATACGCCGGCGAGCGAAGGCTGCGTCGAGTCCGGCTCCGCGGCGTTGAAGACGTGCGCGAAGGGCGCGACCATCACCGGCGTCGACGTCTCGTCGTACCAGGGCACCGTGAGCTGGACGCAGATCAAGGGCTCCGGTCGCGCGTTCGGGATCGCGCGCATCAGCGACGGTCTGAATTCGGTCGACACGAAGTTCGCGCAGAACTGGCCGGCGATGAAGACCGCCGGAATCGTCCGCGGCTCCTACCAGTACTTCCGTCCCAGCCAGGATGCCGGCCTCCAGGCGCAGCTCGTCCTCGACAAGCTCGCGGCAGCAGGCGGCCTGAAGCCGGGCGACCTCCCGCCGGTCCTCGATCTCGAGAGCGCCGACGGTCTCGCGCCGAGCATCGTCGTCGCGAAGGCGAAGGCGTGGCTCGCGAAGATCGAGGCCGCCATCCACGTGAAGCCGATCGTCTACACCGCCGCGTTCATGTCGCCCACCATCGGCACGAGCTTCGGCGGCTACACGCTGTGGGTCGCCAACTACGGCACGACGTGCCCGACGATGCCGAGCGGCTGGAGTGACTGGCAGATCTGGCAGAACAGCGACAGCGGCAGCGTCGCGGGGATCGCTGGAAACGTCGACACCGACTTCTTCAACGGGACGCTCACCGATCTCAAGACGCACACGATCAAGGCGCCGACCGCACCGTCCGCGGGCGGCGTCGCCGCGGCTCCGTTCGACGGCACCTCCGACATCACCGAGAACCACGATCTCGACTTCGGCGGCAACAAGACCAACGACGGCTCCCAAGGCGCAACGCTGGGCAACTCCACGCCGCCCGCGACGACCGACGGCGCGCCGATCACGCCCTGCCACTGACCCCGCGCTGATCGCGGCGGGCCAGAAACCGCCCGCAAGGGCGACGATATCGCGCGATATCGCGACGATATCGCGACGGCCCGCGCGTCATCAGTCCGGGCGACGCGAGGGCCCGTTGACTCCATCCCCTCTTGGACGGAGTCTTCGAGGATGCGGCAACTTCGCCTTCTCGCTCTCCTTGCTCCCGCGCTCCTCCTTCCTGCTGCGTGCGAGAATTCGTCGTCGTCGCCGGCAGCGCCGTTCACGTTCGAGGCCGGACCGGGCTTCGAGGCCGGACCGCCCGCCGAGGCCGGGCCGCTCGAGGACGCGGGCATCGCCGTCGACGCCGCCGACACCGCTCCGCCTGCGCCGAAGGGCGTGACCGTGACGGTCATCGACGGTCTCACGCCGAAGGCGGACGTGCGCGTGATCTCGCACGACGCGACGGGCGCCGTCATCGGCGACGCGAAGACCGACGCCACCGGCAAGCTCACCATCGCGGTCGCGCCGAGCACCGTGACCGTCCTCACCACGGGCTTCTCCGCGCCGAAGGCCGTGACCTTCCTCGCGGTCACCGACGGCGACAACCTCGTCGTGCGCATCCCGCTCAACATCGAGGAGTCGAACGTCGGGAGCTACTCGTTCACGTTCACGGCCGGCGTGCAGGGACAGAGCGTCAATGCCCAGGCGTTCGTGAATGGCCCCCTCTGCACCAACACCACCGCCGATACGTCGATGCCGCTGCTCGTCGGCGTCGTTCCGAGCTGCCTGAGCGCGGCGAACGCCGTCCTCGCGCGGGGCACGGATTCCGGCTTCAACATCGACGGGTTCACGTTCAAGAAGAGCGTCGCTCCCCCCGTCGCCAACACGACGAGCGCGGTCGTGCTGCCCGCGTGGACGACGCCGGGCACCACCACGCTCACCGCGACGAACACGCCAGGCGTGCAGGCCTCGATCTCCGGCTCCCTCTACATGATCGCCAACGGCGCATCGTTCCCCGCCCAGTCCGCGTCGGGCACCATCAACAGCATGGCGGGTCAGGGCTTCTGGACCGCGACCGGCTTCGCGGACGCGTACCAGTCCTGGGTTCGCAGCTTCGACGACGTCACCGACCAGGTCGTGACGTCGATCATCCGCCGCGAATCGACGACGGCGCCGGCGATCGCCACCCTCGCGGCGGTCGACTTCACCAATGCTCTGCCGTACGTCACCGCGGCGGCGGTCGACACGACGACGGTGGCTCGTCCCATCGTCACGCTGACCAGCGACAAGCCGCTCACTGCCGCCGATGCCGGCCTGGTCGTCCTCTCGTGGACCACCGCGACGCAGGCGACCGGGACCTGGACCTTCGTGGTTCCCGCGAGCGCCGCGGCCACGTTCAAGGCGCCCGCTCTTCCGGCTGACGCCACCGCCTTCACGCCCATCGGCGGAGTGAAAGCCGACAGCGCAGCGTTCTTCGAGGCCTCACAGATTCCGGGTTACACGGAGGCGAAGACGCTTCCGGTCAGCCCGGGGGTGAGCTTCGCGCTCCTCGCTGGCTCGCAGGCGCTCCCGACGAACGGAACCGTGCGGCTCACCACGTGGGCTCCCAGCCTGCCGGTTCGCTGAGCTCGAACATGAAGAACCTCCACGCTCTCGCGCTCCTCGCTCCCGTGCTCCTCGCCGCTGCCGCGTGCGAGACCTCGTCGTCACCGGCAGCCAACGGGCTACCCGATGCGGGGCCCGGGTTCGAAACGGACTCCTCGACGCCCCCCGTTCAGCTCCCCGAAGGAGGCGCCGATGGGCCGGTGACGAAGCCTCCGCTCCAGGGCGTGACGGTCACCGTCACCGAGGACGGCGTGGTCAAGGCAGACGTCCGCGTCCTCGCGCACGACGCGGCCGGCACGCTGAACGGCGACAAGAAGACCGACGCGATGGGCAAGGTCTCCTTCGCGCTCGCGCCCAGCATGATCACGGTGCTCACCGGAGCGAGCCCGAACGTGACGCCGGTCACGTTCATGGCCGTCGCCGACGGCGACAAGCTCGCGGTCGCGACCAGGACCGCGAGCGTCGTCGGCAACCAGATCCCGTACGCGCAGCGCACCGCGACCTTCACGGCGGATCCGATCACGCTCAAGGGCAACGGCTTCCTCGTCACGGTGGGCGGCAGCTGCACGAGCAGCGGCACGCTCGTTGACGTTCCGGTCACCGTCGATCTCTTCCCGTCGTGCCTCGGTCCGAAGAACAGCCTGCTCACGGCGGTCACGAACAACGGCGCCCTGACCGCGTACGGCTTCGCGAAGGACCTGACCATCGCGATGGGATCGAAGGGCAACGTCGGTCCGTTGACGTTCGCGGCTCCCGGGACCACCACGCTCACCGCGACCAACGTCCCTCCGCAGATCGGCGTGTTCACGCAGCTGACGGCCATCGCGAACGGCGCCGGCTTCGACGTCCAGAATCAAGGCGGTACCATCGACGCGGGCGGCGTTCTTTTCTCGACCGCCACGGGCTTCGCCGAGGCCTATCAGCCCGCGGTCTCGATCGCATCGTTCACGGCCACGGCGACCGCGTTCAAGGGCCTCGTTCGTCGCGAGCCCACGGCCGCTCCCGCCACCGCGACGCTCGCGTTCGACATGTCCACGACGCTGCCGTTCATCTCGACCGCGGCGCTCGTGTCGTCTTCACGACCGGACGTCACGTTCGCGGCGGATGCGCCGCTCACCACCACCGACGGCGGCATCGCGAGG
>JAYTZB010001698.1:0-2276 GCA_043742085.1 Polyangiaceae bacterium | reverse complement strand
ACCGACCTCGGGATCAGCGTCGAGCGCGATGGCAAGCTCGTCTTCCTGTTCGGTGACACGTGGAATCGACGCGAGCTCACGTTCGTGTCGCCGCCAGGCGCCGACGCGTTCGCGACGCTGCCCGCCGACGCGAAGGTGGTCGACGCGTGCCACCATCTCGCGTTCGCGTACGACGGCAGCCGTCAGGACTTCGCCCCGATCACCCTCGACGGTCAGCCGCTCCCGACCTTCCAGGTCCCCACCGGCGCCTTTGCGACGGCGGATCACCTCTACGCCTTCTTCACGGTGGCCGACGAGTGGGGCCACACCATCGGCGATCGCGGCGGGCGTGGGATCCTGGCGCGCTCCGCCGGCGATCAGAGCTTCGAGACGGTGAAGGCCGTCTCGCGCACGAGCGAGCGCTTCAACATGATCTCCGCGGCGGTGATACCCGCCGGAAGCTACCCCGAGCTCCCGCCGGCGTGGGCCTCGCGCGAGCTCGTCCTCGCGTACGGCATCGGGCACTATCGCGAGAGCTTCCCGCGCCTCGGCCTCGCCGACCTCAATCACCCCGACGAACCGTGGATCTACTTCGCCGGCTGGGACGCGACCGGCGCGGCTCGCTTCGCCCCGGACGAAGAGAGCGCGATGCCGCTCTTCCCCGACGAGCCACCGCAAGCCTGCGTGGGCGAGATGAGCGTCGCATGGGCACCGCACGTCGATCGATGGCTGATGACGTACAACTGCCGCGGCAAGATCCTCTTGCGGGCCGCGCCGGCCCCGTGGGGACCGTGGTCAAGGTCCATCGTGCTCTTCGACAAGAAGGGGCCGGAGTCCGCGGGCGTCCTCCACCGAACGTGCGCGCACTTCGCGCCACCCTGCGACGACGCGAACGTCTCGCCGAGCTTCGGCGAGCCGGTGGCCGGCGATCCCTACGGCCCGTACCTGATCCCGCGCTTCTTCTCGTCGAGCGCCAAGGGCCACGAGCGCATCGTCTTCACGATGTCGACGTGGAACCCGTACACGACGGTGTTGATGGAGGCGGAGCTCGCCGTGAAGTGAGCCCTACGGCGCCGGGAGCCTGGACAGATCGAAGCCGCTGACCGACCCGGAGTTGAAGTTCGAGAGGAACGCTGCCGTGTCGTCCGACACGACGTCGCGCGGGAAGGCTCCCACCGCGACCTGGCCGAGCACCTTCATCGGCGCGCCGCCCCCGATGCCCCGCACGCCAACCAGCATGGCGGTCTGGTTGGCCATGGGCTGCAGGAAGCGATTCGAGTTCGCGACGAGGAGGCCCGTACCGTGATCGACGACCGCCAGACCCACCGGCGCGGCCCCGACCGCTACCTTGCCGAGCAACGCATGGTCCGGGTCGTCGAGCATCTTCGTGGTGTCGATGGCGATGACCTCGTTGGAGCCACGCGCGGTGACCCACGCCGTGTTGCCATCTGGCGAGAGCGCGACGCGGACCGGCGCTCGGCCGATGAGCACGTGCCCGAGCGCGCCGTGCGCCGCGTCGGTCTCCGCGCGCACCACGTCGACCACCGTGACGCTACCCACGAGCTGATCGGTGGCCTTCGGCCCCGCCGGATTGTGCGCCCTCCATTCGTTCGCTGCTTCGGCGACGACGTAGAGACGAGCGCCGTCGGGAGACAACGCGAGGCCGGTGATGGCGTCTCCCCCGATCGGCACCGCACCGACGAAGGCCCGGGTGGCTCGGTCGATGACCACCACCTGTGCGTCGTACTCGAGGCTCGTGAAGACGAAGCGGTCGTCCGCGGTGAAGACCACGTCGATGGTGGTCTTCTTCACCGACCGCGTGGGTGCCGTGCCGAGCAGCGCGCCAGCGGCGCCCGTCTGGACCTTGGACGTGTCGAAGAAGGCCACCTGGTCACTGACACAGACCGCGAGCGTCTGTCCGTCGTGAGAGAGCCGAATGCCGGTGGGGTTGCCGGGCGGCAATGCCACCGCGTGATCGAAGGTCGCCGTCGCGCCCTGACGGCGGTACACCGCGATGGTGCCCGCGCTCGTCGTGCCGGAGCCACTCGCCACGAAGAGCCACGCGCCGTCCTTCGAGAGCTCGAGGCCGAACGGCTTGCCGGTGAGGCTCGAAGAGGTGACGCCGCTCGATGTCGTGAGATCGGCGGCCACCGCCGGCGCGCTCACAGGCCATGCCGCGAGATCACACGAGCGCAGCGGCGCGAGCCCGGGCACGGTGCAATCGACCGGCGCCGCATCGACGGCGCTGCTCGCGTCGGCGCCTGCATCGAGCGCGGCGCCCGCCTCGGTGTCCACGG
>JAYTZB010001697.1:0-2416 GCA_043742085.1 Polyangiaceae bacterium | reverse complement strand
GCCGACCTCGTCACGGCCTGCGCGATGACCAGCGACGACTTCGGTTCGTACTGGCGCGAGCGCGAGTGCCTCTCGGGTCATGCGATGCGCGTCCTCGTGGGACGCGGCGTCTTCGTGTCGGCCGTGCCATCGGCATCGTCGTCGGGCGCCGACCGCGAGCACGCTGTCGATCAGCGGCGCGTGATGTGCGAGCTCGTGAAGATGGCCTCGCGCACGCGTCGCTTCGAGCAGCTGTGCGCGAAGCTCCCGCAGACTGCCGTGACGCTGGCTCGCGCGGGCTCGACCCACAGCGTGCTCGGGATCCTCGACGGGCTCCGCTCCATCGGCCGCCCCGAGACCCAGCCGCTCGCGCGCTCGACGCTGCGTGCGGTGGTGTCGCCGATGGTAGCGTCGCAGCTGCTCGCCGATGTCGACGCCACCAGCGCGAGCATCGAGGACGCGAGCCTCGATGACGTGGCTCAGACGGTGCGGCTCCTCACGGCGCTCGCGCCGGGCGTGGTGTTCGAGCAGCTCGAGCTCTCGGAGAGCCGAAAAATGCGGCGCATCCTGCTCGAGGCGCTGTCGTCCGCGGGGCCGGGCCTCTTGCCGCTCGTGCGCCAGAAGCTGCACTCGCAGAGCTGGTTCGTCGTGCGCAACGCGCTCGTCATCCTGCCGCGCATCGGAGGCCTCGCCCGCGACCTCTTGCCGGTAGCGAGCCACGACAACGAGAAGGTGCGTCTCGAGGTGCTTCGCGTCCTGCGTTCGCTGCCTGCCGACGGCACCACGATGGAGTTCGTGGCGGCGTTCCTCACCGATCCTTCTGCGGAGATCCGCCAGCACGCCCTCGTCATGTTGCGCGGCGAGCTCCTCACGGCGGAGGCCATCGCGCGTCTCGACCGCCTCGCGCTCAGCGAGGACTACCCGGAGGACGTCAAGAAGCGCGTCGTGGAGGCGCTCGGACGCTCGCCGCTCGACGCCGCGGCGACGGCGCTCTTCGGCATCCTCCAGCCGCGCGGTCTCCTCGATGCTGGCGTGCTGCGCGACGACGCGGCGTTCGCCCTTCGCCAGTCACCCGCGCCGCTCGGACCGGGCTACTTCGCTGAAGGCCTGAAGTCGCCGGCCTGGCGCGTGCGCAAGGCCTGCGAGCGCGCGGCCGCGGCGGTGCTGACGTGAACGAGGTCCG
Organism: Polyangiaceae bacterium; assembly: GCA_043742085.1. Lineage (GTDB taxonomy): Bacteria > Myxococcota_A > Polyangia > Polyangiales > Polyangiaceae > Labilithrix. The sequence goes on along the minus strand of JAYTZB010001697.1, from coordinate 1,254 downwards.
CGCGCCGTCGGGCGGCGATTGGGGCGCCGTCATGGACGTGCTCCACGCGCTCGGCAACATGATCACGGTGCGCTCGCACTACACCGAGGGGCACCCTGCCATCGCACAAGCCGATGACAACGCCACCGCCGGGCTCACGCGCGTCCTCGAGGTCATTCCCGATCTCGTGGTGGCGCTCGTCGACGGCGAGTTCATCGTCTGCGAGCGGCCGTTGCCCGATCTGCGCGCGCGCCTCCACTCGCTCGCAGACGCGATGGTCCGCCACGAGATCGAGTGCATCGTCTTCCAGCGCGGAGTGACCCGCGTCGAGTGTGGCGCGCTGGGCATGGCCCTCGCGCTCCCCGCCGACGTGAAGGGCCGCGTTCGCGAGCAGACCCAGGCGCATCTGATGCACGTGCTCCTGCGCTTCGTCGTGCGCGCCGGCGATTCGGCGGCCGGCTCGGGCGCCAACACCGCGTTCTTCGTGCCGCCCGTCCACGATGCGCTCGTGGGCGTTGCGCGCTCGCTCGCGAGCGACTCGCCGATCGACAAGCTCGGCATCCTGGCGGTCGCGAACCAGATCCTCCTCTCGGTCGTGTCACGAACGGCCATGATTTCCCAGCGATCATGGACGCGCAGCATGGAGGACGAGGCGACGCACGCCTCGAACGTGGCCATCATGACGGCCGCGCTCGCCGTCGACGCCGGCTATCCGCAACGCATGTGCATCGATGCGACGGCGGCGGCGATCGTCCACGACATCGGTCACCTCTTTCTGCCCGACGACCTGCGAGGCGTGCCGGACCCGCTCCTCGAGGAGCGGTCACGCCCGGTCTTCCGCAATCACGCCTTCGCGGGCGCGGCGATGCTGCTCGGTGCGGGTTGCTCGCCGTTGTGGATCGCGGCGGCCTTCGAGCACCATCGCGGCGTGGATGGCGGCGGCTATCCAACGCTCGAGACCAAGGAGGCGCCGCACGAGCTCGTGCGCATGATCGCGCTCGCGAACTACTTCGACAGCAAGCGAACCATCATCCAGGGCCGCGCCGACGACCCCGACCAGGCGCTGCGCAGCGCGATGGAGCTCGAGGCGCGTTATTTCGGCGCCGGGATGACGGCGCGCTTCTTGAGGGTGCTCGGCGTCTTTCCGCCGGGGACCGTCGTCGAGCTCTCGAACCGCGAGCCGGCGGTCGTGACGCGCGCGAATCCCGCCGATCCGTGGCGGCCGCAGGTGAAGCTGCTGCGGGGCGCGCAGGCGGGTCGGCTCGTCGAGCTGCG
>JAYTZB010001696.1:0-7275 GCA_043742085.1 Polyangiaceae bacterium | reverse complement strand
ACGAGCTGGCGCGACTCGTAGCGCGACGAGCCGAAGCCGAGGCGGTGCACGACGTTGTCGAGGCGGCTCTCGATGAGGCCGAGCATCTGCTCGCCGGTGCGGCCCTTACGGCGGGTCGCGTCGAAGTAGTACTTGCGGAACTGCTTCTCGAGCACGCCGTAGATGCGGCGGGTCTTCTGCTTCTCGCGGAGGCGGACGGCGTACTCCGTCAGCTTGACGCGACCCTGACCGTGCTGGCCGGGCGGGTACGGGCGACGCGTGACCGAGCACTTGTCCGTGTAGCAGCGCTCGCCCTTGAGGAAGAGCTTCATGCCCTCGCGGCGGCAAAGCTTGCAAACGGGACCGATATAACGAGCCATTCTTCGTCCTTTTTGCGGATTTTTGCGCCGCTCCCGGAGGGAAGAAGCGAGAAACCCGAGAAAACCGGTTTACACACGCCAACGTAGGACTGGAGTGCTGCGTCCCGGCTTGCCCTGGGAGCCTCGCGAGAAACGAGGGCCAGAGCGGGGGATGCGGGTTTTAGTCGAAGCCGGGCAAAAGGCAAGGGATCCCGGCGCCCTTGCCCACGCCGGGTCCGCGTGGCAGAGAGCCGGGCCGATCCGAGGGGGTTTCCCGCCGAATCCTTGCGACCGCAAGCGTTCTCGCAGCTCTCCTCAGCTCCTCCGTCCTCTCTATCTTCCCTGGTCCCCTCGTCTCGTCCCGAAAGGCTTCCTCATGCGTCAGCACCTTGGCCTCGCCGTCGTCATCGCTGCCACTGCCATCGGAGGCACCATCGTCGCGGGCTGCGCGACGCGCCTCCAGACGATCATCGTCAACGACACGGACGGCGGTGACGATGCGGGACCGTTCAAGTTCCCCACGAGCGGGACGAGCGGGACCTCGGGCGCGAGCGGCAAGCCCGGCACGTCGGGAACGAGCGGCACCTCGGGCGCCAGTGGAACGTCCGGCACGTCAGGCGCGAGCGGCACCTCGGGCGCCAGCGGAACGTCCGGCACCTCGGGCACGAGCGGCACCTCGGGCGCGAGCGGCACCTCGGGCGCGAGCGGCGGCGTCGCGTGTCCCGACAACACGCCGATCGACGCGACCCAGCTCCCGTGGTCTCCGCCGAAGAAGGTGGTCGGCGCCTGCACGCAGGCCGAGCTCGACTCGCTCATCACGTACATCAACGGCAATCCCATGGCGACGTACGCGCAGTGGAAGACGTCGGGCATCACCAACGCCACGTGCCGCGCGTGCATCTCCGGCTCGGAGAGCGCGTCGACGTGGGCGCCGCTCCTCGAGGACGCCACCGGTCAGCTCGTCGGCCTCAACGTCGGCGGATGCATCGCCATCGCCAGCGGCAGCGCGACGTGCGGCAAGGCTTATCAGAACTGGTTCGACTGCCGCTTTCAGGCGTGTGCGGGATGCGCGCAAGCCGACCTCTCGACGTGCCTCACCGCCGCGAGCCAGGCGGGCGGCGCGTGCGTGAACGCCGTCAACAACGTCGGCACCGTGTGCGGCTCGGCGATCACGGCAGCGGACACCGCGTGCCAGGGCACGACCTTCGTGTTCGAGGGCGCCATCAAGGCGCAGTGCATCGGCAGCATTCCCTGATTCGCTGCGCAATCAACTCGCAGCGGTGATTCGCCGCCGCTGTCGAATCCCGCTCGGGCAACTGCGGACTGATGGTATCGCCAGCAGTCCAAAGGAGATCTGATCATGCGAATCAACGTGCGCGCGAGCCTCTTGGCCGTTGCCCTTACCGTCGGTGTTGCTGCCTGCGGGAACAAGGCCGAGGAAGCGAAGAAGGAAGCCGATCAGAAGGCCGCCGAGGCCGCGAAGGCCGCGAAGGAGGCCGACGACAAGGCTGCCGCTGCCAAGAAGGAAGCCGACGACAAGGCTGCCAAGGCCAATGCCGAGATCAAGGCGAAGCTCCAGAAGGACCTCGACGCAGCGGATCGCAAGGCGGTCTACCTGAAAGAGAAGGCCGCGAAGGTGACCGGCGCGACGAAGAAGAACGCCGACGCCGCAGTCACCGAGCTCGACACGCGCAGCGCCGCCGCGAAGGCCAGCGTCGCGAAGCTCGACACCTCGACCGGCGCAGCGTGGGAAACTCACAAGGTCGCCGTCGAGTCGGACATCGCCGCGCTCAACAAGGCAGTCGACTCGCTCGAGACCACCCTCAAGAAGTAGTCGCTCGTTCGACGCCAAGAAAAACGGAGAAGATCAGATGTCAGACTTCGAGCACAACTCCGACAAGTTCGGTTACATCAACCTCGAGGACCTCGAGGGCGTGCAGGACGCGCTCACCAAGCTCGGTTACGACCCGGGCAAGGTCGACGGCAAGGACGGTCCGAACACCCAGAAGGCGGTCCGCGAGTTCCAGGCGCACGTGTCGATCAAGATCGACGGCATCCTCGGACCCGAGACGCGTCAGGCGCTCGTCGACGAGCTGACCAAGCAGGCCGAGCCGCCGCCGCCGGCGGTCGAAGAGACGACGTCTTGATCTGAGCCGGCCAGGAACGCAGACGGGCCCCAGGGTTTCCCCTGGAGCCCGTTCGCTCGTGTCGTTCCCAGGTGCTCGAGGTCAGTAGTGGACGCAGGCGCGGATGCCGCTCTTCTTGCTGATGGCGACCTTGCGGCACGTGCCCACCGCATAGTCGGCGCCACCGCTGGTGTCGGCGCCACCGCTGGTGTCAGCGGCCGGAGCATCCGCCGCGGGTGCGTCAGCGGCCGGCGCGTCGGGAGCAGGTGCATCGGCAGCGGGCGCGGGCGAGTCGGCAGCCGGCGCATCGGCAGCGGGCGCATCGGGCGTAGGCGCATCCGCAGCGGGCGTGCTGGAGACACCGTTGTCGAGGTTGCCGCCGGCGTTGTCCGCGGGAAGCGCAGCGCCCTGCGCGGAGTCGGGCGTCGAGTTGTCGACGGGAGCCGACGGCGAGTCCGCGGCGGGAGCAGCGGGGTCGGCGCCGGGCGCGCTCGGGTCGGCGCCGGGTGCGGCCGGGTCGGCGGCCGGGGCGTTCGGGTCGGCAGGCGTCCCGTCGGCCTTCGTCGCGGCGACGGTGCCGTCGGGCGCAGTCGTCGTCGTGGCGCCGTCCGCGGCGGTCGCCGTCTTGGTGCCGTCGGCCGCCGTCGCCGCCGTCGAGCCGTCCGGGTTCGTCGTCGAGGTCGAGCCGTCCGCCTTCGTCGTCGTGATGGTGCCGTCGGGCGCGGTCGTCTCGGTGATGCCGTCGGTGGTCGTCGTCTTCGTGCTGCCGTCGGGGTTCGTGGTGGTGGTGGTGCCGCCGGGCAGCGCGGTCGAGACCGTGCCGTCGGCAGCGGTCGTCGTCTTCGAGCCGTCGGTGCTGGTGACCGTCTGGCTGACCTGCGCGCCGTTGGAACCGTCGGCGTTGCGCGCATACGTCGTCGACGTCCCGTCGGCGCTCGTGACCGTCTTGGTGCCGCCCGCGATGTCGTTCGTGGTCTTCGTGCCGTCCGCGCCGACCGAGGTGGTGCTCGCGACCTTGCCGTCCGCGCCCGTCGTGACCTGCGCGCCGTTCGGGTACGTCTTCGTGGTGCTGCCGTCGCCGTTGACGGTCTCGGTCGGGAGGCTCGCCTTCAGGGTCTCCGTCGCAGCCTGCGCCTCGGTCGCCGTCTTCTGCGCAGCGGCCGTGTCCGCCTCGTTCTTCGCCTGGGTCTTGTCGTCGTTGACCTTGTCGACGATGGCGGTGCCGACAGCGGCAACGCCCGCCACGGCGGTCACGACGCCGGCGCCCGCGGCGACGGCGGTGCCGGTGGCGGTGAGCGCGCCAGCGGTCCCGACGGCGGCGGCGAGGCCCGCGCCTCCGGCGACTGCAGCGGCAACCGGAAGCCAGACCGGTGCGGTGGCCACGGCGACCACGACGCCGGCGGCTGCGCCGACTGCAGCGAGGCCGATCGTCCACCAGCTCGCGTACTGCGTCTGGAGGCGGTTGTGATAGAGCGCGTCGGCGCCGAAGGCCCGCGCGTACTTCACGAACGCCTTCTGCGGGATGGTGTTCGAGATGAACGAGCCGGTCTTCAGGTCCATCACGAGGGTGCCCTGTTGGCCCTTCGCGTAGCTGATGAGCGTGAGCGTGTGCTTCTTCTGGTCGACCTGCATCGACGTGACGAACTTGACGTTGCCCTTCGCGTCGACGCCGTCGATCACGAGCGCGTGGCTGCCGTGCTCGACGATGGTGTGCCAGCGCTTCACGCCGGTCTTCTTCTGGGTCAGCGCAGACGCGGTGACGTGATACGTGGTGCCGCTCGTCGCCCTGGAAGCCTGCGGGGGCGCTTCGGGAGCGCCGCACGCCATCGTCGCCGTCGAGATGACAGCCGCGGCGAACACCAACCGGATCTTCTTGCCGAACGTCATGAGCTTTTTTCCTCTCCGCTTCGAGCAGCCGCCCGAGCAGGTCCTCGGTTGCGCTCATTGCAGCGCGAGTGCCAGCTGCGCTGACTGCGCAAGGCGAAATCCGACGCGATCACTTTCGCTACGCATATCGAGACGTTGACGCGTGGCGTGAGTGTCCGGGAAGGAATGGAATCGTCCCACACTCACACAGGAACACGCGGGATCAGATTCGACCGTTCACGAGCGTCGCTTCCCCATGATCCGAACGAGCACCGGATCGCCGAGCCGTTGCCCTGAAAGCAACGCCACAAACGCGGAACGCCGACCCCCCTCGCGGAGATCGGCGTTTCGTTTCGTCAGCCGAGAAGAGTCTCGGGGACCGAGGGGAAGGAGCCCCCTCGTTCCTGAATCACACGCGGCGGCGCTTCGGCGGACGGCAGCCGTTGTGCGGGACGGGCGTGACGTCACGGATGAGCGTGACCTTGAAGCCCGCCGTCTGAAGGGCGCGGAGCGCGCTCTCGCGACCAGCGCCGGGGCCCTTCACGAAGATCGCGACGGAGCGCATGCCGTGCTCCATCGCCTTGCGCGCGGCCTCTTCGGCGGCGAGCTGAGCGGCGAAGGGCGTCGACTTGCGCGAGCCCTTGAAGCCGCGCGAGCCGGCGCTCGACCACGCAACGGTGTTGCCGTTGACGTCCGTGATCGTGACGACGGTGTTGTTGAACGACGACTGGATATGGGCAATGCCCGTCGCGACGTTCTTCTTGACCTTCTTCTTGGCCGGCTTGCCTTTGGTCGCCGGTGCTCCACCGGCCGCTGCTGCCGTCTTCGTGCTCGCCATGATTCGTTACTCCAAAATCTTTCTAAGTCGCAGAGCGGCTGTCACGCCGGCTTACGCGGGCCACCACGAGACAGGATGCCCTTACGCGGGCCCTTGCGGGTGCGGGCGTTGGTGTGCGTGCGCTGGCCGTTGACCGGCAGCCCGCGGCGGTGACGGAGGCCGCGGTAGCAGCCGAGGTCCATCAGGCGCTTGATGTTCATCTGGACCTCACGGCGGAGGTCACCCTCGACGCGGTACTCGGTCTCGAGGAGCTCGCGGATCTTCTTGATGTCGTTCTCCGACAGATCCTCGGTCTTCTTGTTCTCGGGGATCCCTGCCTTCTTGCAGATCTCCTTGGCGAGCGTGCGGCCGACTCCGTAGAGGTACGGCAGCGAGTAAGCGATCTGCTTGTGGCGGGGGAGGTCGACGCCTGCAATACGAGCCATGATTGAACCCTTTAACCCTGGCGCTGCTTGTGGCGGGGGTTGTCACAGATGATGCGAACGACGCGCTTGCGCCGGACCACCTTGCACTTGTCGCAGATCTTTTTGACGGACGGACGAACCTTCATGACGCTCTCTACTTGTGCCGGTACGTGATTCGACCCCGGCTCGGGTCGTAGGGACTGACTTCGACGGTGACGCGGTCACCGGGGAGAATACGGATGTAGAACTGCCTCATGCGGCCGCTGATCGTCGCGAGGACAACGAGCCCGTTGTCACACTTCACGCGGAACATGGCGTTCGGGAGGGCCTCTTGAACGACCCCATCGAACTCGAGCTTGTCGCCCTTGGGCTCTTTCCGCTCACGACGTTCACTCATCAAGAAAGCCTCTTTAGCTGTTCCAACGCGGTCACCACGCGACCCGTGACTTGTTCCACATCCCCGACGCCGTCAATCCGCTTCAAGAGGCCTGCCTTCTCGTAGAAAGGCAGCAGATCGGCGGTCATCTTCTCGTACGTATCGAGCCGATTCCGGACGACATCTTCATGATCGTCCGCCCGGTGCTCCAGATCGGTGCCCGGGGGGGGTGGCTTATACTTCAAGTGATAAATCTGTCCAGTGAGTTTGTCGGTGCGGCGCAGGCACGCGCGCTCCATCAAGAGCTCCTTGGGGACATCGAGGGCGATCACGATGTCGAGCTTCATCCCGCGGGACTCGAGCAGCTTGTTCAGGGCATCGGCCTGGGGCACCGTGCGCGGGAAGCCGTCGAGCAGGAATCCGTTGGCGGCGTCTTCCTTCTCGGTCCGCGCGCGGATGAGATCGATGACGACGTCGTCCGGGACGAGCCCGCCGGAGGCCATCTTCGCGACCAACTCTTGCGGCAGCGTTCCATTCGTCTTCGCTTCACGCAGCATGTCACCGGTGGAGATCTGCGGGATCTTCCACTTCTGGGTGATGACCTTGGCCTGCGTGCCTTTGCCCGCGCCCGGCGGACCAACGAAGACGAGACGCATCAGACGTCCCTTCGACCGCGGACGCGCGTGGCGCGACCACCACCGCCCGAGAGGCCTTCGTAGTTACGGGTGATCAGGTGGGCCTCGATCTGCGAGACCGTGTCGAGCGCGACGCCGACGACGATCATGATCGAGGTGCCGCCCCAGCGGAAGGGGACCTTGAAGTACTCGCTGATGACGCTCGGCACGATGCACACGGCGGCGACGTAGAAGGCGCCACCGAGCGTGATGCGCGTCATCACCTTGTCGATGTACTCGGCGGTCTGCTTGCCCTGCCGGATGCTCGGGATGAACGCCTGCTGCTTCTTCAGGTTGTCCGCCACGTCGACCGACTGGAACGTGACGGCGGTGTAGAAGAAGCAGAAGAAGACGATCAGCACGACATAGAAGACGTTGAACAGCCAGTCACCACGCTCGAGGCTGGACTGGAGCTGCGCCATGCCGGGCACGTGCATGCCGGCGAGCGTGGCCGGGAACATGAGCAGCGAGCTCGCGAAGATGGGCGGGATGGTGCCCGCGGTGTTGACCTTGAGCGGGAGGTGCGCCGTCTGTCCGCCGTAGACGCGCCTGCCGACGGTTCGACGCGCGTAGTAGATCGGGATGCGTCGCTGGCCGCGCTCGAAGAACACGATCGTCGCGACCGTCATGACGACGATGGCGGCGACGATGAC
>JAYTZB010001695.1:0-2319 GCA_043742085.1 Polyangiaceae bacterium | reverse complement strand
CCGCCCCGCCGCCCCGGCATCGTCGTCGGCCACGGTCGAGGCGCGGCCGCTGCCGGACTTCATGCGCAACAAGCGGCGCATGAACGCGAGCGACGTCTCCGAGAAGAAGGAAGACGGCTATTTTACCGGCCTTCCGCTGATCAACGGTGACCCCGATACCGGCATCGGCTTCGGCGCGCGCGTCCTCTACTTCAACGACGGACCGCGCGACGACGTGATGTTCGAGGCCACGCCGTACCGCCATCGCGCGTACGCACAGGCCTTCTTCACCACGAACGGCTTCCAGTACCACACGCTCGATTACGACGCGCCCTACCTGGGCGGGTCACCCTTCCGGCTGCGCGCGAGCTTCGTCTACGAGAAGAACATCGCCGCCAACTACTACGGCCTCGGCTCACGCTCGCTCGGTCGCCTCTCGTTCCCGGGCAGCACCGAGCGGTTCTCGAGCCAGAGCGCGCTCACCGATGGCGAGCGCCGCGTACAGCCCGACGGCACGGCGTTCACGCGGTTCGACACTGCGCTGCCGGGCTCGTGATCGGCTGCGCTGGCGGCGCCGACAACACGCTGAAGCTCGGCGTCGCCTACGACACACGTGACTTCGAGCCCGACCCCAACTCGGGTGTCTTCGTCGAGCTCACCGGCGAGCTATCGGGAAAGTACACGCTCTCCGCGTACGACTGGGAGCGCATCACCTTCTCTCCACGCGCCTATTTCAGCCCGTTTCCGGAGCTCGCGGACCTCGTCATCGCCGGTCGATTCGTGGGCTCGGTGCAGAGCGCGGGCACTCCGTTCTTCGAGATGAACCAGCTCTCGTTCGCCGATTACAACCGCGCTGGGCTCGGCGGGCTGCGCACCATTCGCGGCTTCAAGCAGGATCGATTCGTCGGTCCGGTCGTCGCGCTGGCGAGCCTCGAGGTGCGCTGGACGTTCTACGAATTCGACGTGAAGCTCGGAAGGCGCCAGCACTTCGGGCTGATGCTCGCGCCGTTCCTCGACGTCGGTCGCGTGTTCGACGCGATCTCCGACGTCGAGCTGAAGCGCTTCCGCAACGGGCAGGGGGCCGGCTTCCGCATCGCGTGGAACCAGGCCACGATCATCGTCGTCGACTACGGCGTGAGCCGCGAGGGCTCGACGCTGTACGTGAACTTCAATCACCCGTTCTAGCCAGCCGCGCTAGATCGCCTTCGCTTGCGGCAGATCGACGGTCACCGTCGTCTCGGACGGCGCGGACTTGTCGACCACGAACTCGATCTCGATCTTGCGGCGCACCGGGATGCACACCGCGTGCGTGGCCATGTCGCAGACCACGAGATCGATCACGCCCGTGAGCGTGGCATTCGGCGTTCCCGCGAGCGGCTTCACCTGGATGTCGAAGCCCTCGCGCGCCGACGTGCCGGTGGCCTTCACGTCGGCGGGCGCATCGGCGAGCGCATCGCTGTGGCTCCAGCGCACCTTGAACGGCGCCTCCTCGTTCACGCCGGTCCCGGGCGGCGACCTCCACGCCACGCGCACCTTCGTCTCGACGTCGGGACGGATATGGACCTCCGGGAACTCGACCTTCGCGAACTGAGGATGCGCGGAAGCGGAAGCGGAAGCAGGTGCTGGAGGCGGTGCAACGACGGCACTGGCGGGCGGCGGCGCCGGAGCCGCGTCGGGCGCCTTGCGCTCGCAGCCGAGACCCGCGAGCGCGAGCGCGAGCGCAAGCGCAAGCGGCAGCGCGTGGAAGGGAACCGAGGTCGGGAGGCGGGAGCAAGCCATGTCAGGTGCCGATGGGGAGCGTCATCGAGGCCGGCTTGTCCCAGATGCCGCTCTCTTCCTCGACGTCCGGTCCGCCGTCGTCGTCCGCGGCGTCGCCGAAGAAGGCGAGGATCTCGTCACGGCGCGCATGCGCGTCGGCGCGGCCCATCTCGATGAGCTGGCGGCAAAACTGGCCGTCGAACAAAAGGTAGCTGGCGAGGTCCGCCTCGTTGCCCGCCCCCAGATCGAGCAGGTTCAAGACGCGCTTGGTCACCAGCGGGTCGCCCTTGAAGCGGCCACGACGCACGTGCTCGCTCGCCAGGTGCCCGATGTCCTCGCTCGGCCGGACCGTGAGGCAGTTGACGTGCCTGTACTCCTGGGCGCCGCGAATGCGCGCGAAATCGCTCATTTTCTGGGTGAAACCCTCGCCATACGCCGCGTGCCCGTCCTCGAGGACGTGGTTCACCCGGGTGAGCAGCTCGATGTCGGTGTCGACGTGATCGAGGAGAAATGCGTTCAAGATCTTTCCGAGAAGGAACGCCGCCCCCGGCGCACGGGCCCCGGCCTGATGCCCCTCGCGCG
>JAYTZB010001694.1:0-6139 GCA_043742085.1 Polyangiaceae bacterium | reverse complement strand
CGTGGTCGTCGGCGGGGCGCCGGTACCGAAGTCCCAGGTGTACGAGTCGACGGGCGTGGTCGGCGGGTTGAGCTTGTACTCGCAGGGCACCTTCGCGGCGCACGGCGTCTTGCGCGGGATGTTCGCCCAGCTCAGGCTGAACGCTTCCGCGCCGTCGAGACAGATGGCGTTGTCGCAGTGCTTGTTCGAGGGGCAGGCGCCGAAGGTGCCGCCGCACTCCAGGCGACACTGCGGGATGGCGTCGAAGGTCGTCGCATTGGTCCGCGTGCACAGCCAGCCGCTCCGGCAGGAGGACCGACCTCGGCAGTCGGCGCCGTCACACGCGCAATCGCTCCCCTCGCAGGTGCCGGTCGAGCCGCATCGCGAGCTCGCGCAGTCGTTGTTCGAGCTGCACGAGTCGCCGTCCTGCGCGGCCTTCGAGGAGCACGTCACGAGCGTGGTCAGGGCTACCATCGTGACCCCGGCGACGGCAGCCCTCCACGCGTGCTTGGCAAGCATCGGCGACACCTTAGCACCTGGCGCTGTGTCGTTTCGCGAAGCGGTACTCGGAGGTACCTCCATGAAAAACGGGGAATTGCCGCCCGGGGCCCTTGACGGCGACCCTTCGGGCCGCGATAGTTCGCACGCTAAGCTTTTACGCGTCACCCCTCGAGGAGCCCCTCATGTCTGATCTCCGCTTCGACAACCGCGTCGCCATCGTCACCGGCGCAGGCAACGGTCTCGGCCGCTCGCACGCGCTCCTCCTCGCGTCACGCGGCGCGAAGGTGGTCGTCAACGACCTCGGCGGCACCGCTACCGGCGGCGGCAAGTCGAGCGCGGCGGCCGACAAGGTCGTCGAGGAGATCAAGGCCGCGGGCGGCGAGGCGATCGCGAACTACGACTCCGTCGAGGACGGCGAGAAGATCGTGCAGGCCGCGCTCGACACGTGGAAGCGCATCGACATCGTCGTGAACAACGCCGTCATCCTGCGCGACACGTCGTTCAAGAAGCTCACCGTCGAGGACTGGGATCTCATCCTGCGCGTGCACGTGAACGGCGCGTTCAAGGTCACGAAGGCCGCCTGGGACCACATGCTCGAGGCGGGCTACGGCCGCATCGTCATGACGGCGAGCGCCGCCGGCATCTACGGCAACTTCGGGCAGGCCAACTACGCGATGGCCAAGCTCGGCCTCGTCGGCTTCTCGAACACGCTCGCCCTCGAGGGCCTGAAGAAGAACGTGCGGGTCAACACCATCGCGCCGATCGCCGGCTCGCGTCTCACCGAGACGGTGCTCCCGAAGAACATGACCGACGCGCTGAAGCCCGAGTACGTCTCCGGCCTCGTCGCGTACCTCTGTCACGAGAGCACCGAGGAGACGGGCGGCCTCTTCGAGGTCGGCGGCGGTCTCTTCGCGAAGCTCCGCTGGGAGCGCACCGAGGGCAAGCTGTTCAAGCTCGGTCGCCCCATCACGCCTGAGCAGATCAAGAACAACTGGAAGCAGGTCACCGACTTCTCGAAGTCGACGCACCCCACCACCATCAACGAGTCGATGGGGCCCATCCTCGGCAACCTCGAGACGAAGGCGCAGGGCGGCAACGAGTTCATCGATGTCGATACCGCGCTCGGTTACGAGTACCCGCCGCAGACCTCGAGCTACGACGAGAAGGATCTCGCGCTCTACGCGCTCGGCGTGGGCGCCGGTCAGAATCCGACCGACACTGGGGATCTCCAGTTCGTCTACGAGAACGACAGCAACTTCCGCGCGCTGCCGTCGTTCGCGGTGGTGCCGGCGCTCAGCATGATCTTCGACGCCGCCAAGCGCGGTGAGACCGCGCCGGGCATGAACTACGGCTTCGATCGCATCCTGCACGGCGAGCAGTACACCGAGGTCCTCCGCCCGCTGCCCACGCACGCGAAGCTGACGCACAAGGCGAAGGTCAAGGACATCTGGGACAAGGGCAAAGGCGCGGTCGTCGTCATGGCCATCAAGACGCTCGACGAGGACGGCAACGAGCTCTTCTACAACGAGCTCTCCACGTTCGTGCGCGGCGCCGGCGGCTGGGGCGGCGAGCGCGGTCCGAGCGCGGAGATCAACGTCGCTCCGGATCGGAAGCCGGACGCCGTCGTCGAGGAGAAGATCAGCGAGGGCCAGGCCCTCCTCTATCGGCTCTCGGGCGACATCAACCCGCTGCACGTCGATCCGGCATTCGCGAAGGCCTTCGGCTTCGACCGGCCGATCCTCCACGGGCTCTGCACGTTCGGCTTCGCCACGCGGCACGTGATCAAGGCGTTCTCCAACAACGACCCGCGCTTCTTCAAGAGCATCAAGGTGCGCTTCTCGGACAGCGTGTTCCCGGGCGAGACGCTCGTGACCGAGATGTGGAAGGACGAGAGCGGCAAGATCATCTTCCGCTGCAAGGTGAAGGAGCGCGACAAGGTGGTCATCTCCAACGCCGCCATCGAGCTCTACAAGGAGATCCCCGTTCAGGTCCGCGCGGCCGAAAAGAAATCCGTGCAGCAGGTCGCCGGCGGCGCGGCCGCGGCGGTGGTCCCGAGCGGCGAGCCCACGAGCGGCGAGGCGTTCGCGGTCATCAAGGACTACATCGAGAAGAACCCCACGATGGCGGCCGAGATCGGAAAGACCTTCCTCTTCCGACTCACGAGCCCCGACAGCGCCTGGACCGTCGACCTCAAGAACGGCAAGGGCGGTGTCTCGGCCGGCGGCGACAAGGGCGACTGCATGCTCGACCTCTCGGACGCCGACTTCTGCGCGATGGTCGCCGGCAAGGCCGACCCGATGAAGCTCTGGACCGAGAAGAAGCTGAAGATCGGCGGCGACGTCATGGCGTCGCAGAAGCTCATGTTCTTGAAGAAGATCGATCCCGCGCAGGCGGCCGAGGTCGTCAAGAAGATGCGCGGCGCGGGAACGGGAACGGGAACGGGAACGGCCACGGGAACGGCGACGGCCACGGCCAGCGGGGAGCCGACGAGCGGCGAGGCGTTCGCGGTCATCAAGGACTACATCGAGAAGAACCCGTCGATGGCGGCGGAGATCGGCAAGACGTTTCTCTTCAAGCTCTCGAGCCCCGAGAGCGCGTGGACCGTCGATCTCAAGAACGGCAAGGGCTCCGTCGCCGCCGGTGGCGACAAGGGCGATTGCATCCTGGATCTGTCCGACGCCGACTTCTGCGCGATGGTGGCCGGCAAGGCCGATCCGATGAAGCTCTGGACCGAGAAGAAGCTGAAGATCGGCGGCGACGTCATGGCTTCGCAGAAGCTGATGTTCCTCAAGAAGATCGATCCCAAGCAGGCCGCCGAGGTCGTCGCGAAGATGCGCGGCGCAGCGGGAACGGCCACGGGAACGGCCACGGCCACGGCCACGGGCGGAAGCACTAGCCCGAAGAGCGCGCAGGCGCCGGCCATCGTGAAGGCGCTCGCGGAGCGGATCACGAAGACGCCTGGGCTCGCGAAGGAGGTCGGCGCGATCGTCCAGCTCGTCGTGACCGAGCCGGATGCGTCGTACCTCGTCGATCTCAAGAACGGCGCCGGCAGCGTGAAGGAAGGAACCGGCGCGGCCGATGTCACGCTCAAGCTCTCCGACGAGACGCTCGCGGCGCTCGCGAAGGGCGAGACGCTCCGCGACCACTACCAGCACGGCAACATCCGAGTCGATGGCGACGCGCGAATCGCCGCCAAGCTCAACTTCTTCAAAGGGCTCGTCTGAGCGCCTCCACCGAAGACAGACAAAGGAGAATCAACATGGGTCGCAGGGTCAATGTCATCGGCGTGGGCATGACGAAGTTCGCGAAGCCGGGCGCGAGCGAGGAATACAACGTGATGGCGGTCAAGGCCGCCACCGCCGCGCTCCAGGACGCGAAGATCGAGTACAAGGAAGTCGAGTCGGCATACGTCGGCTACGTGTACGGCGACTCGACGTGCGGACAGCGCGCGGTCTACGAGCTCGGGCTCACCGGCATCCCGGTGTTCAACGTGAACAACAACTGCTCGACGGGCTCGTCGGCGCTGATGCTCGCGAAGCAGGCCGTCGAAGGTGGCATCGTCGAGTGCGCGCTCGCGCTCGGCTTCGAGAAGATGGAGAAGGGCGCGCTCGGCTCGAAGTTCACCGACCGCACGAATCCGCTCGAGTGGTTCGCCGGTCTCATGAGCGACGTGCAGGGCTTCAACGCGTCGCCTCCCGCGGCGCAGATGTTCGGCGGCGCCGGTCGCGAGTACCGCTTCAAGTACGGCACCAAGCGCGAGACCTTCGCGAAGGTCGCCAACAAGGCGCGGAAGCACGCGTCGAACAACCCCTACGCGCTCTTCAACCAGGTGCTGTCGGTGGAAGAGATCCTCGCGTCCGACGAGGTCTTCGATCCGCTCACGCGCTTTCAGTGCTGCCCGCCCACGTGCGGCGCCGGCGCCGCCATCCTCTGCTCCGACGAGTTCGCGAAGAAGCACGGCATCACGAAGCCCGTCTACATCGCGGCCCAGGCCATGACCACCGACTACGAGTCCTCCTTCAAGGAGGCCTCGATGATGAAGATGGTCGGCTACGACATGGCGAAGGCCTGCGCGAAGAAGGTCTACGACGAGGCGGGCCTCGGACCGAAGGACGTGCAGGTCATCGAGCTGCACGACTGCTTCACGGCGAACGAGATCCTCACCTACGAGGCGATCGGTCTCTGCCCCGAGGGCGGCGCCGAGAAATTCATCGAGGAAGGCGACAACACCTACGGCGGCAAGTGGGTCACGAATCCGTCCGGCGGCCTCCTGTCGAAGGGCCATCCCCTCGGCGCGACCGGACTTGCACAGTGCACGGAATTGGTCTGGCAGCTCCGCGGCCAGGCCGACAAACGCCAGGTCCCGAACGCCAAGGTCGCTCTCCAGCACAACCTCGGGCTCGGCGGCGCGTGCGTCATGACGATGTACCGCGCCGACTGAAGCCAAGGCCCCGCCGCCGGTCGACGGCATGCGCGCGCGAAGCTACTTCTTCTGCTTCATGATGCGCGTGCCGTCCTCCACCCAGTAGACGCACTGGTCGTCGACCTGGAGCCGGCTGACCATGACGCCCGCAGCGCGTAGCGAGAACGAGGCCGCCTTGGGTGTTGCGCCCGTGTTGAGCGGCAAGCGAGCGAGCTTGTTCGCGTTCGCGTAGTAGAGGTAGTCCGCGTCGCTGGCGAGGCTCTGCGGGGTCTCGGCGGGCATCATCGGAAACCACGCTTTACCGTTGTAAGTGTTGTTGATGCTGCCGCGGTCGATGCGGAAGATTCCCGGGCCGGCCGAACTTGACCCGGCCACGTAGAGGTCGTGACCGGTCAGCGCGATGTCCGGAACGAGGGGGTTGATGGCCGTGACGAGCCCCACCTCCAGGGGGCCGTCCGTGCCGCTGATACTGTAGTGGAAGAGGGTGGCGTAAGTGCCGGCGGCGACGCCGTAGAAGTCGCCGACGTCGTCGACGAGGATCTCGGGAACGCGCGCTGGCAGGGTCCGGAACGCGCCCGTGATCACGTGGGTAGACGGCGCGTACGTGAACGCCTTCCAGGTCACGTCTCCGCTCAGATGCGTGAAGCCCACCACCAGCGACTTCGAGAACGCGATGGAGGTCTGGTCGTGGTCGCCTCCCAGGATCAGGTCGCTTGCAGCCCCGGCGCCGCCCATCGAGACGTGGAGGGCAGTATTCGCGCCCTGCTCCGTCCACGCGACGTCGTTGCCAGCGGCGGCCACCGCCTGGAGTGTTGCCGGCATGATCGCTGCGGACGACGCCACGGCGACCGGCGGGCCCGACCCGTCGCGAGGCACGCGGCGGACCTCGGTGCCGCCGGTAGCGGCGTCGTTGTCGATGTAGAGAAAGTCCGTCCCCTGCACGACGAGCTGGCCGACGATGTCTTGCTTGTCGACGACGATCTGCGCCGTGAGCCCGCAGCGTGACGGCGCGGCGTCGACCACTGGCGCGTCGCCGGCGGCGTCCACCGCGATCGGTGCGTCGGTCGACGCGTCGGCCTCCGGAACGGAGGTGTCGACGCGCTCGCGCGGGCAACCGCTCGCCGGGTCGCAGAGGTCGGTCGGCGTGCAGACGCCGAGGTCGCAGGTCTCGTCGAAGCCGCACGGTACATCGATGCAGCTCGCGCTGAGCACGATGGGGATCCTCAGCGATTGATG
>JAYTZB010001693.1:0-2586 GCA_043742085.1 Polyangiaceae bacterium | reverse complement strand
CCGCGCGGCGTGGTCGGCATCATTTCGCCCTGGAATTTCCCGTTCGTCATTCCGATGGGCGACGTCGTCGCGGCGCTCGTCGCGGGCAACGCCGTCGTGCTCAAGCCGAGCGAGGTGACGCCGCTGTCGATCCAGAAGGCCAAGGAGATCTTCGACGCCACCGGCCTGCCCGAGGATCTCTTCACGGTGATCTACGGCCACGGCGACGCCGGTCAGGCGCTCATCGAGAGCGGCATCCAGAAGCTCGTCTTCACGGGCGGCGTCGAGACGGGCAAGCGCGTCGCCGCCGCGTGCGGCGCGAACCTCGTGCCGTGCGTGATGGAGCTCGGAGGGAAAGCTCCGCTCATCGCGTGCGCCGACTGCGACGTCGAGCGCACGGCGCGCGCCATCGTCTTCGGAGGGTTCGTCAACTCGGGTCAGGTCTGCATCTCCGTCGAGCGCGTGTATGCCCACGAGTCGGTGCACGATCAGCTCGTGGCGCGCGTGAAGGAGATCACCGGCACGCTCCGCCAGGGCGATCCCCAGGGCACCGACACCGTCGACGTCGGCGCCATCATCTTCCCGAAGCAGATCGAGATCGCCGAGAAGCACATCTTGGACGCCGTCGCCAAGGGCGCGCAGGTGGTGAGCGGCGGCAAGCGACGCGCGGGTCCGGGGCAGTTCTTCGAGCCCACCGTGCTCACGGGCTGCGACCACACGATGACGGTCATGAAGGAGGAGATCTTCGGACCGATCGTCCCCATCCAGAAGGTGGCCTCCGAGGACGAGGCCGTGCGCCTCGCCAACGACTCGCACCTCGGGCTCAACGCGTACGTGTTCACGAAGAACCGCGAGAAGGGCAAGCGAATCGCGCAGCGCATCGAGGCGGGCAGCGTGGTCGTCAACGACGTGCTCGTGAACTATGCCGCCGCGGAGGCTCCGTTCGGCGGCATCAAGCAGAGCGGCTTCGGGCGCGTCCACGGCGACGACGCCCTGCGCGACATGTGCGACGCGCGTCACGTCTTCAGCGGCCGCATCCCCGAGCCCTCGGCGGATCCGCTGTGGTTTCCCTACTCGAGCAAGGCGTATCGCTGGCAGATGCGCGTGCTGCGCGCGCTCTTCTCGCGCGGCAGCATCGTCAAGCGCATCGGCAAGCTGTTCTGACGGGGGCTCACGCCCGTCCGCTCAGCGGCGCAGGAGCTCGCGCGCGCGACGGGCCTCGAGGGCGAACGTGAACCCCTCGAACGCGTCCTTCATCGTGACCGGCTCGCGATGACGCGCGGCCCGCACCGCGGTCCGGAAATGCAGATACCGCGCGCCGTCGAGGCCGAGCAGCAGCGCCACCACCGCGGGATCACGCGGCGCATCGAGCGTGCCCACGAGGCCCGCCGCCGATGCCAGCACGCGCGTGACGAGGACATCGCAGGCGAGGATGGCGTTGACCGCATCCTTCGCCGCCATCATCGCCTCGGCCTGTCTCACGCTCTCACGATCACTCTCCGGCCACATGTCCGACATGGAAAACCCCGCTGTCCCAGCTGCTCCTCGTGCGCTCTCGACCTTCTTCTCGCTGGCGCTCGCTTCGACGCTCGGGCTCGGCCGGCTCGGGCTCGTGACGGGAGGCGCGCTCGCGCTCGGACCCGAGGGATCGGGGAACGTGAACTTGCCCCATGCCCCCGAGCCCTTGACGTCCGTCCGCGGCAGAGGCGGCGACGACGACGATCCCGACTCGGGCACCAGCGCATGACCGGAGATCTTGGTGGGCGCCTCGATGCCGGCGCGCTCCTCCATGTCGCGTAGCGCCTGCGCGATCCCCTCTTCAGGGAGCGAGCGCACGGCGCGCGTGCTGTCGCTGCTGGCCTCTGCGTCGCTGAACGGATCCGCGGACGCGCCGATGCTGACCTTGGGATCGCTCTCGTAGCTGCGGAGGACGAGGCGCGTGATGCGCTCGAGGCCCTCGAAGACGCCCTCGCCCTTGGTCGCGACGGTCCCGAGCGACGGCGCGCTCAGCTTGTTGAAGCGCTTCTCGAGATCTTCGATGGCGACGAGGTCCTGGAGATCGCGCTTGTTCCAGTGGAACGTGTGCGGCACCTCGACGAGCGTACGATTGTGCTCGGCCAGGTTCGCGTGGAGGTCGTCGAGCGCCTCCTGGTTGGTGTCGGTCCGTCCATTCTGCGAATCGGCGACGAAGACGATGCCGTCCGCGCCGGAGAGCACCAGCTTGCGCGTCGCGGCGTAATAGACCTGACCCGGCACGGTGAAGAGCTGGAGCCGCACCGCCATTCCGCGGACGCGCGGCACGCGGATGGGGAGGAAATCGAAGTAGAGCGTGCGATCGGTGGGCGTCGCGAGCGACACCATCTTGCCGCGATGCTCCGCCTTCGTGGCGGCATGGATGTACTGGAGCGTCGTGGTCTTCCCGCCCAGGCCAGGGCCGTAGAACACCAGCTTGAAGACGAGCTCCCGCGTATGCGGGTTCACTGACGCCATCGGATGGGCCGGAGCATACCAGCCTTTGCGGTGCCCGCGCGGGAGGTGTATCGAACGCATGGTGCGGGGCTTCGTCGACCTTCATTGCCACTGGATTGCGGGGATCGACGACGGCGC
>JAYTZB010001692.1:0-2552 GCA_043742085.1 Polyangiaceae bacterium | reverse complement strand
TGGCGACCCAGCGCGGGTACATCTCGACGAACGTGCTGCCGGTGGCGCGCCGTATCGATCGGTTGAAGCCCCACGGGACCAGCTGCTTGCCGTAGTCGTCGGCCATCAAACGCAGCGCTTCTTCGCCGTAGGTCTGCGCGATCCAGTTCGTGAAGTACGAGCCGTAGAGGTAGTAGAGATTCCCCTGCGGCCAGCGCCGGACGACGTTCGCGAGCTGGTCGATGGTCGCGACGTTGTCCTCGAGGACGTCGGCGCGCATCCACATGTCCCACTGCGCGTTGCGGACGCGGCCAGCGCTGGTGCGCGCGCTCTCCTCGTAGACGCCGAGGCCTTCGAGGATCCAGCGTGGCTGCACTTGATTGGGCGCTAAGGTCTTGCCCAGCACCGCGTTCACGAGCGCGGGCAGGCCGCGGATGTGATCGGTGTGGAGGATGTGCGTGTACTCGTGGGTGACGAGCTCGAGGTACCAGTCGTCGACGTCGCCCAGCGGCGACATGTCCTCGGGCGCGGTCACGAGGAGTCGGATGGCGTTGTACGGCAGCGCTCCGGCCGAGCCGTTGGCGCTCTCGTTGACGTCGGAGAGCGAGATCTCCGTCAGCTCGGCGGGCGCCCACCCCACGGCGCCGCTCATGTTGGTGTAGATGCTCTCGGCGACGTTCGCGACGTGCTGCGCGATCTGCTCGAGGCCGGAGTGATACGTGATGCGGAAGTGCGGCGTGGTGATCGAGTACCAGCGCAGCGCCGGATCGCTCTCGGCGCGCGCCGCCGGCGGTGCCCCGAGGAGCACGAACGCCATCACCAGCAGGGCGGCGAGCGCGACGGTGAGCCGGCGCATCGTCTCAGCTCGCGGCGAGGACCGCTCCGCGCGCGTCGTTCGGCGGCACGCAGATGGGCTCCTCGTAGTCCGGCGTGATGACGCTCGCGCCGGGCGCGCGCAGGAAGACCTCGGACACGAAACCCTCGACGTCGATGCCGGGCAGGAGGTGAAGGCCGTCCTCGAGCGGCGCGAAGAACGCATCGTGATGCGTCGGCACGACCAGCTTGGGGCTAAGGGCGCTCACGAGGCGCGCCACGTAGTTCTCGGTGCCCTTGCGTCCGGCGAGGCAAGCGAGGAGGACGTCGGCGCGCTCGCCGTCTAGCTCGGCGTCGATGAGGTCGGCGCTACCGTTGTGATAGATGGTGACGCCCGGCGCCTTGATGAGCAGCCCGAACGCGCCGCCCATGCGGTAGTGCCAGAGGCGTCCCGGCCCGCTCGGCGTGGTGCGGACCTCGCCGACGAGCGGCACGCGATTGAACGCGATCTTGCCGTGGCGGCTCGGCACGTAGCGCACCTCGATGTCACCGAAGCGGACCACGGCGCCGTTCGCCGGGATCTGCACGAGCTGACTCTCGGGGAGCCCTTCGGCGCGACCCCACGCGCACGTCGATGGTGAGCCGACGAGCTTCGCCTTCGTATGGCGAGCGATGCGCGGCGCATCGGCGACGTGGTCGTAGTGACTGTGGCCGCAGAGGACGGCGTCGACCCGTTGCGGGACGTGACGCGCGATCGCGAGGTCGTCGGGGATCATGCGCCGCGTGATGCGCGACAGACCCGGCCGGGTGACGAACGGATCGACGAGGAGCGTCGTCTCCGCGGACTGGATGATGAAGCCGGCGGTGCCGAGCCACGTGATGCGCGCGCCCCAGCCGTCTCCGCTGCCCTGGGGCCTGAGCTCGCGCTTCGGACGAAAGCGCGGAAAGAGGCGCTCGTACAGGGACATGACGGCCGAGCAGACTACCGCGAAGGCGAGCGAGCCGACTCAGAAGTCGTCGTGGAAGATCGGCTCGCGGTTGCGGACGTAGCGATACACGAGCTGGCGTGCCTCGGGCGTGATCTGGGTGAACTGGGCGCCGAAGCCCGGAGGCGCGTCGGCGCCGCCGTCCTCGCGCGTCCACTTCACGACGGCGTTGGCCTCGAACTCGTAGCCGCCGGGGAGCGACACCTTGAGGCGCACCGCCGTGCCCATCTTCGGAAGCACGTACGTGGATACGAAGAGACCGCCGTGATCGATGATGTCGTTGCCGGCGAGGCCCTTGTAGAAATTGGTCGGGCTGTGCGCGCCGAGGTCGGCGTTGACGAGCTGGAGGTTGCCCGCAGGAGGCGCCGGCACCGGCATGCTCGGTGATGCGGAGCCGCCCACGCCGGGCTGCGCGTGCATGGCGGCGGCGAGCGGCGCGCCGTGTCCGCCCGCCGGTCCCTGCTGGGGCGCGGGGGGCGCGAACGGATCGCGCGCGACCATTCCGCCCTGACCGCCAGAGGGCGCGCCCTGCGGGAAGGACGGCTGCGGGTTCGCCACGCGCGGCTGCGCGTTCGGCTGCGGTTGCGCGTAGGCCTGCTGCGGCGGAGCCTGCGGCGGGGACGCCGGCGGGGGCGCCGGCGCCGCCTTCTGCTGCATCGCCTGCGTACGAACGGGCTGCTGCTGCGGAGGCGGCTGTTGCTGTTGTTGCGGCGGCGGTTGAGCGGCGGCCGGGCCGGCGCTCATGCGCGTGAGCGCGTGCACGAGGCTGAGCGA
>JAYTZB010001691.1:0-4105 GCA_043742085.1 Polyangiaceae bacterium | reverse complement strand
CTCGAGGCCCTCGCGCTGGAAGGCGCGCAGCTTGCGGAGCGCGACCTCGATCTGGCGCACGTCGAGAACGATGTCCGAGCGATAGGGCCGGTATTTTCGGGCGTCCGCGATGCCCATGGCGCTCCGGCCGCCGGCCATCTCGCCGACCCGGAGCCCCGACGGATTCGTGCCCTGCTGCCCGAACGGGCTCGTGCCGCCGCTGCCGATCCAGCGGTTGCCGCCGGTGTGCCGCTCCTTCTGCTCCTGCATGCGCTGCTCGAAGAGCTTCTTGAGCGACTCCATGTCGATCGACTCGAGCGCGGCAAGCTCCTCGGGCGACAGCTCCTTCTTGTTCGCCGGATCCTTGAGCCACTCCTCGAGCTCGGACGCGAGCTCCATGCTCTCGATGGTGATGCCCTTGAAGTGCGCGAGGAACGCCTCGTCGAACTTGTCGAGGTCGCTCTCGCGATGCACGCAGATGGCGCGGGCGAGGTGATAGAAGCCGTCGAGCGAGCTGTCGTGGAGCCCCATGCCGAGCGCGCGAGCGAGCGCGATCGCCTCCTGCGCGCCGACCTTCACCTTGCGCGCCCGCAGCTCGTAGAGGAACGGAACGAAGGCAAGGCTCATGGTGATCGCCTCATCGCGAGAACCCGAGGCCGCATCGATTGTCACCGAGCGTGCGGGCCTGCACGTCGTAGTCGCCGAGCGGAACGGCGGCGGGCAGGACGATGGCGCCGTCGTATGCGCCGCGCTCGTCGGTGGCGAGCTGACCGATGGCGACGTCACCCTGCTGGCGACTGTGGAGCACGATCTCGACGCTGACGTGGCCGCACGGTTCGCCGTCGGCCGAGACCTGACCGCGAACCTTGAAGGGCGCGCCACGATGCGCATCGGCGCCCGCGAGCGACATGGTGACGATGGAGGGAGGGCGATCGTCGGGGGTGCCGGGCCTCCGTCCGTTCGGGCCGCTCTGTCCGAAGCCCGATGCGCCACCGGAGCTGCCGCCGTTGGGATCGGTGCCGTTCGGCCCCGAGCTCGATGCGCTCGATGCGCTCGATGCGCTCGACGGACCGACCGGCGTGATGCTCGGTGACGATGACGGCGCGCCGGACGGCGACGACGACCCGGCGCGGGCGCGCCTCGCGCGGTCGGCGAGATCGTCTCCGCGCGTCGCGCCTTGCGGCCATGCGAATGGATCGGGCGGCGGATCGTAAGGGACGTTGTTCGACAGCGGATCGTGCAACGTCTGCCCGGCGCCGCCGAGATCGACGCGACGCCACATGCGGCCGTCGTGGAGCTCGACCCAGGCGTGCGCTTCGTTCACCACCACGCGCGTCGGCAGGCCGAGGGACAGCGCCGTCACCATGAACGCGAACGCGCGATGCCGGCACACGCCCTTCCGTGACAGCGCGAGATCGAGATAGATGTCGCGCGACGGAGCCGGCGGATCCTCCGACTCGGTGAAGCCGCGGAAATAGGCGACGAGCTTCGTGACGTCGTCGCGCGGGCTGAGCCGCCGCGACACACCGATCTTGGCCGTGACCTCGTTCGCGGAGCGCTGCACGGCGTTGGGCAGCGGCGGCAGCGGGAGGAGCTCGGCCCACGACGGATTCCCGAAGTCGCCGCCGAACGCCGCGCGCGGAGCCGAGAGCTCCATCACGATGCGTGCGCGCGTCGACGACTCGGCCTCGATGAACCAGTTCTCCGCGCCGTCCTTCCAGAGCTGGAAGCGTACGTCCTGCGTCCCGACGCCGGCGCGCGCGCGCAGGACGCGTGAGCCGGGGCCGACGCTCGGGATCCGCACCTTCTGGCCCGCGACGAGGTCGACCACCATGTCCGCGTAGAACTGCTCCTCGCTCGCATCGGGCGCAGGCGTGGGCATGACCGGCAGCGGCGTGGTGTGGGCGTCGCGTACGGAAAGCGTGTAGGATGCATCGACCGTGTCGAACGCGCTCAGGCGCTTGAACGGCGCGGTGGAGGGAGAGAACGGATCGTCGTACGGCAGCACGTCGGGGCGGCGCGTGTCGCGATCGGGGTGGAACGACGTGTCGCGAGCGTCACCCGGCGCGTGGTTGTACGGGCTCTCGCCGCTTCCCACGGGCTTCGCCGGGTCCGGCGCCTGCACGAGGCCGCGCGGCGTGTTGATGGCGGCAGGGATGTCGCCGTCGAGCGAGACCGAGAGCGCGATGTCCTCCC
Source organism: Polyangiaceae bacterium (assembly GCA_043742085.1). Classification (GTDB taxonomy): domain Bacteria; phylum Myxococcota_A; class Polyangia; order Polyangiales; family Polyangiaceae; genus Labilithrix. The sequence goes on along the minus strand of JAYTZB010001691.1, from coordinate 1,930 downwards.
GCGCGTCGGGGGGGATCGGCTCGTGCAACACCGGCGCCGCCCCACGACGCTGCGCGACGGCGGGCGGCGCGAGCGCCACCACCATCACGGGCACGAACAGGAGCGCGAGCTGGAGACGCCGCATCGATTCGAGAAGCTTAGCGCCGCCGGCGAACCGCCGACACCGCTGCTCGCGGATGGGACAGCGCCCGAACGGAGCAGTTCCGCGAATTTCTGTCGTCTGACTTTCTCAGCGGAGCGCGTTGCGGGTCTGGCCGTCGCCCGGCTTCCAGCCGCCGCTCTCGTAGAAATACCGGCCGTCGCGGGCGGTGTAGACCGGGGCGGTCCACGTCGCGCCTGGAGGCGGCGCATCCCAGTGGCCAGGAATCCAGGAGTACTGGATGCCGGTCCAGTGCCAGTAGCCGCCGACCCAGACCGCTTGCGGGCCGGGCGCTGCCGGACGGTCCTCGCGAACGGGCGCGGGAGGCGGGCCGCTCACGACGACGCCGCGTGCCGGCGACTCGGCTTCGTTCACGACGCAACCGGTGACGCCGCTGGAGGCCAGCGTCACGCAGATCGCGTACGTCGCGATCGAGGCCTTGAAACCGAGAACCCGCATCATCAGAACCGCCCCTCACCAGACTTTGCCACCGCGCCCGCATCGCGCAAGCCGCACGCTCGCCGAGTCTACGCCTCTCCACGCAGCCTGCTTCCCGATCTCGCGCCACGCGCACCCGCTTTCGTGCGGTCATGTGCGCGAGCTCGAGCACCGCCGGCACGGTGTGGCCGAGGTCCGCACGTCTTTCTCCGTCATCGCGGGCCGATTCGCGGCGATGATTCGTCGCGATGTCCGACGCCCCCTCGACCTCCACCTCCACGAACGCCCTCGCCGTCGCACTATCCACGCTCGATCCGGAGCTGCGGCAGCGGCTCGCCGGCGACGGCTTCGAGCCGGAGCAGTTCCTGTCGCTCGCCGCGACGCTGCACCACGGCGACGCAGCCACGCGCCGCCGCACGCGGAACTGCGTGAAGGGTGAGGTCACGGCGCCTCGGGCCGGCGAGGTCGCGAAGCTCCCCGAAGCCGGCTCACCGGAGGCGGAGCGACTCCGCGCGCTCTGCTTCGACGCGATGGCCAAGGGCGAGCTCGCCTTCTGCACCATGGCCGGCGGCATGGCCACGCGCATGGGCGGCATCGTGAAGGCACTCGTCGAGGTGATTCCCGGCCACACGTTCTTGCAGATGCGCCTCGCCGACAACCGCACCGCGAGCGAGCGCGCCGGTCGGCCGGTGCCGCTCTGGCTCATGACGAGCGACGCCACGCATGACGACATCGTCGCCGCGCTGAAGAAGGAGAACGCGCCCGATCACGTCGCTGCGTTCCGGCAGAACCTCTCGCTGCGCCTCACGCCCGAGGGCGAGCTCTTCCGCGGCGACGACGGAAAGCCCAGCGAGCACGCGACGGGCCACGGTGACCTCGTCGACGCGCTCCGGCGCAGCAAGCTCCTCGATCGCTTCGTGGCGGCGGGCGGCAAATACGTGTGGATTACAAACATCGACAACCTCGGCGCGTCGATCGACCCCGCCATCCTCGGTCGGTTCATCGAGGCCACGCAGAAGGGCATCGACGTGCAGTGCGAGGTCTGTCGCAAGGAGGGCGACAAGGGCGGCATCCCGGTGCACGCCGAGGGCAAGCTGCAGGTCCTCGAGGAGTTCCGGCTGCCGCCCGCGTTCGATCCAACGGCCGTGTCCGTCTTCAACACGAACACGTTCCTCGTGAAAGCCGAGGCGCTCGACGAGAGACCGGTGAAGTGGAGCTGGTTCGAGGTCGAGAAGAAGGTCGACGGCAAGCCAGCGGTGCAGTTCGAGCGCCTGCTCCAAGAGCTCACGGCGGCGATGGACGCGGCGTACGTCACGGTTCCGCGCGACGGCATCTTGTCGCGGTTTTTGCCGG
>JAYTZB010001690.1:0-3222 GCA_043742085.1 Polyangiaceae bacterium | reverse complement strand
CCGCCCGGGAGTCACGTCGACCATCATCGGCGCCCGCACGATGGAGCAGCTCGAGGACAACGTCGCTGCGCTCGACGTGAAGCTCGGCGCCGACCACGTGGCCAAGCTCGACGCGGCGAGCAAGCCGCAGCTGCCGTTCCCGTGCGACATGCTGGGAATGGTCCCGGCGTTCGCGTACGGCGGCACCACCATCAACGGCACCGCGTCGACGGCCTGGGCGCAGGCCCCGCAGAACGACGCCGAGCGCTTCTGAGCCGAGGTCCGGACGGCCTCGCGGTTTATTTTACGATGTAAGGGAGAGCCGCGCCTGGGGCTGCGTATCACCTCGCAACCCCATGCAATCGTCTTGTTTTCTCCTCTCGCTGCTCCTCGCCTCGACAGCTTTCGCGGGCTGCGCCGATCCTTCGGCGTCGTCCGACGGTGACGCGAGCGAGAGCTCCGAGTCCGACATCAAGAAGAAGGTGAAGCCGACCGGCGGTAACGGGGCGCTCGATCTCCAGGCCCCGGCTTTTGCCGCAACCAGTTTCTCGTCGCGCTTCACGTTCGACGATCAGGTCCTCGCCGTGGGCGGCCGGGCCGAGAAGACGCCCGGCTCCTACGCGCTCAGGGCGACGTCGTCGTGGGGCTTGGGGAATCAGCTCATGCAGGAAGAGATCATCGCGATCACCGCCGGGACCATCGTCGCACGCAAGCCGGCTGGCCTGCGCGTGCGCTTCGCGGAGCCCGTCACGCTCGGCGGCGCAACGGTGGTCGTCACTCCGACGCAAGGATCGGCGGGCACGCTCGAACCGAATGGCGCGTGGCGATCGGCGCCCACGGGCGCTTCGTTGCTCGTGCTCCCCGACAACCTGCGCATCACGACCGATGCGGACGTCGCGCCGGTCCCCGCCGTGACGACGAGCGGCGCGCTCACCGAGATCGTGCTCCCCACGGCGCGCGTCGACATCCAGGTCGACGCGATCGACCCGGCTTACCCGTCTCCGCCCGCGCCCTGCAACGCACCCTATATCTTCGCGGGCGGCTCGGGCTCGACCATCCAGTCTCAGTTCGTGCGCAAGCCGGATTCCTCCGGCGCGTCGTTCGTGGTGCCGCAGGGGGGCATGGCGGATCTCGAGCTCAACGCTTACGGCATCCGGATCCGGAGGCCGACGACGGGCGCCGCGATTCATACGATCACCTTCAATCGGCTCGAGATCGACGACGTCGCGGTCGCGCAAGCGGGCGGCGGCACGACGTCGGTGAGGGGCACGGTCGCCATCTCGCGCAAGGAGAGCGCCTCCTTCTGGCGGGCCATGAACTGCACGTTCCCGACGCATACGGGGGTCGATCTCCCGGACGGCACCTACCGGGTGATCACCACCGCGCAGTCTGCGTCGGGCCCCGTCACGCACACCGAGGAGGTTTCTTTTCCCTGATGGGAAACGCCCGCCGGCGGCTCGAACGCGGGCCGCTTCCGGTGATTCCGCGGGCGACGATGTGGTACGGAGCGACCGTGCACCGCCACTCCCTTGCGTTCGTCGTCGTCGTGGTCGCCATCGTCGCTTCGGCATCGCGCGCCGAAGCAGACGCCGCTGGCGCGTGCTTTCCTGCGTGTCGAAGCGGGTTCGTCTGCACCCCCGATGCGAAGTGCGTCAGCCTCTGCAACCCGCCCTGCGCCGATAGCGAGCTCTGCTCGTCCGGCGAATGCAAAGCAAAGAAGAGGCCCGCCGCGGACGCTCCCTCCGCCGACGCGAAGGCGGAGACCAAGGAAGCGTCCCCCGGCGAGCCGCTCCCCGAGCGCAAGCTCGAGCTCGGGCTGGGCCTCGGCTACCAGCACATCGGCAGCCTCGACTACTTCGCGCCTGCCCTGGCGTTTCGATACGTGCTCGCGCTCGGTCTCGAGCCTCACCTCCTCTTCGGTGTGCGTGTCGGCGCAGCGCTCGGATCGTCGACGGTCGGTGAGGTCGGTCTCGACCTTGGCTATCGGCATCGCCTCGGCGCCGCGACCGCTCCCGTCCGCGGAGGCTTCTTCGTCACGGTCCGTCCGGAGCTCTGGCCTGGCGCATCGGGCTCCTCGGGTACCAGTCGCACGGCGTTCGTCGGCGGCGGCTCGCTCGGCCCCTTTCTCGAGCTCGACCGAGTGCTGATCAGCCTTCCGTTCGCGGGTGGCGCCGGGAAGGTGCTCGCCCACTCGGGAACCTTCGGCTACTTCTCCGTCAGCGCCGAGGCCGCGGTCCGCTTCTGAAGGGCGGCGGCTGCGGCGCGCCTCCGGCCGCAGCGCAGGTCTTGCGACCTCGTGCACGCGTTGCGCGTCGCGCGGGCCGCGCAAAAGGCCGCTACGGCCGGCCGCGAGGGGCATGGTTCGTGCGACGCGCACGTCATGCGGAAGTACTGGATGGCGTTCATCGCGGTCGTGGTCGCGTCGTTCGTCGTCCTCGGGGCGACCGGCGTGCGCATCTATCAATCGGCGCCGCCAATCCCTGATCGCGTCGTCACCACCGACGGCCGCGAGGTGGTCGCGCTGGGCGTCATCGGCGACGGGCAGAACGTCTGGCAGTCGCTCGGCGGCATGGAAATGGGCTCGATCTGGGGCCACGGCAGCTACGTCGCGCCGGACTGGACCGCCGACTGGCTCCATCGCGAAGCGCTCTTCATCCTCGATCGCTGGTCGGTCGCCGAGCACGGCCGCTCGTGGGAAAAGCTCGACGAGGAGCACCGCGCTGGCCTCGTGCAGCGCCTCTCCACTCTCATGAAGAACGGCGGCTACGATCCGGCGACGCGGACCATCACCGTCGATCCCGCGCGCGCTGCTGCGTTCGAGGCGAACGCGGAGCACTACGCGAGCGTCCTCTCCGAGGGGCGCGATGTCTACGCCATCCCCGCCCACACGCTCGACGATCCGGCGAAGGCGCGAGCGCTCTCGGCATTCTTCTTCTGGAGCGCATGGGCCGCCGTCGCACAGAGGCCCGACGAGGCCGTGTCCTATACGAACAACTGGCCGCACGAGCCGCTGGTCGGCAATCGTCCGACGGGCGACACCGTCGTATGGACGGGCGTGAGCATCCTCGTGCTGCTCGCGGGCATCGGCGGAATGGCGACCTGGCACGCCATGAAGAGGCGCGACGAGGACGAGGAGCCCACCGAGCCGCCCGCAAGCGATCCGCTTCTCCTCGCCGTCGCGACGCCGTCACAACGCGCGGTGATGAAGTTCTTCTGGCTCACCGCGGCGCTCTTCTTCGTGCA
>JAYTZB010001689.1:0-1536 GCA_043742085.1 Polyangiaceae bacterium | reverse complement strand
AACCCGAGCGGCCGCCTCGGACGCTTGCTCCAGCCCCACCTCCGCAGCGGGCTCTACATCGACGAGTGGTTCACGCGCCTGACGTTCCGCCTCTGGCCGCCCCAGGTCGACCGACAAGCCGCGACGGCCCGGCGATCCAGCGTGAACCTGGGGGCTCGTTGACCGAATCGCCTTCACTCGAGCCGACGAAGCTCCGGGCAGCTGCGGTCCGTGCGTGCGACAGCATCGCTCCGACGTGGCCGCTCGATCGCTTCATCGCGGTGAATCCGTTCTGGTCACGTACCGACGAGCCGCTTCCCAGGGTCGCGGGTGAGCTCGCTGCGCTCTCGGGCGCCCGCCTGCTGATGCCACGCGCCTGGTACGCCGCCGAGTGGCGCGCCAAGCGCCTCCGGCCCGAGCACCTCCGCGAGGCGATCGCCCAGAGCGGCCTCGACATCTCCGAGAAGCACCTCAGCGGACTGCTCCGGATCGAGGAGCCACCGCTCCGCCGGCGACCGCTGGTCGTCGACGTGATGGATGCGCGCTGGCGACGCGAGCTCGAGGTGTCGTGGCGCGATTACGTCGTCGAGGGCATCAGTCGATTCTGCGCTTCGTACTTCGATGACGGCCAGGCACCCATCCGCGCGGTCCGCGAGGGCGGCCTCTACGCGAGCTGGCGAAGCCAGGCCGAGGGCGACCGAGGCCCGGCCTTGTTCATGGGACTGTCCGAGTACCGGTCCGCGTTCGCGGCGTTGCCGAGCACCGCGGACGAGACGATCCTCGCCGCTGCCTCCGACCTCGGGGTGCCGGCGGGCGACTACGAACGGTATCTCTCCGCGCTTCTCCTCGACATCAACGGCTGGGCATCGTGGTGCGCGTACCTCCGCTGGACGGCACGCCTCGCCGGGGGCGACGACGACCACATCCGCGAGCTCCTCGCGATCCGGATTGCGTGGGACTGGATGCTGTTTCGCTGCGGCGGAGAGGACCTTCGCGTCGACTGGGGACACGCCGTCGCCAGCTGGTCGACGTTCGACGGCGTCGCGCGCGCCGCCCGCACCGATGACTGGCTATTCCAGAGCGCCATGGAGATCGCGTGGACCTCGGCGCTGCGCCGGAAGCTGCTCGAAGGCTTCGAGGCTGCTCGCCCGAGCGCACCGCGCATCCAGGCGGCCTTCTGCCTCGACGTACGGTCGGAGATCTACCGGCGCGCGCTCGAGGCGCAAGGTGCGGACATCGAGACGCTCGGGTGCGCTGGCTTCTTCGGCATGCCGATCGAGTATGCGCCGCTCGCTGCCGAGAGCGCGCGCCCCCAGCTCCCGGGCCTCGTCGCGCCCGAGTACCGCGTCACCGACACCGGCGTGCCGGAGGCGCTCGAGGGCAAGCGCGCGTCGCGGCTCCACGCGTCGCATGCGTGGAAGGCATTCAAGTGGAGCTCGCTGTCGAGCTTCGCGTTCGTCGATGCGATCGGCCTCTCCTATGCGCGGGGGCTCCTCGGCGAGACCTTCGGTTGGTGGTCGGACCGAGAGGACAGTCATGAGCACGCCGGCCTCTCGG
>JAYTZB010001688.1:0-2076 GCA_043742085.1 Polyangiaceae bacterium | reverse complement strand
TCGTCGGCGCTGCCGTTCACGTCGAGCTCGAGGGAGTAGCCCTTGGTGACCAGCTCCTTGCGCAGGTGCTCGGCGTAGCGCCGATCGAAGTCGTCGCCGCCGAGGTAGTTGTCGCCGTCGATGGCGAGCACCTGGTACTCACCGCCCACGCAGCGCAGGATCGACACGTCGAAAGTCCCGCCGCCGAGGTCGTAGACGAGGAAATTCCCGTCACCGAGGCGACGCTTGAACGTGTGATAGATCGCGGCTGCGGTCGGCTCCTGGAGGATGCCGATGACGTCGAGCCCCGCGAGCTCGCCGGCCTTGCGCGTCGCCTCGACCTGCGGCGCATCGAAGTACGCGGGCACGGTGATGACCGCGCGCGTCACCCGCGTCTCCAGCGTCGTGGCCCCCGCCCCGCCCTTTTGCGCAGGCTTCTGCGCGAGCGTCTCCTTCATGCGATCGCGCAGCTCGATCAGGATCTTCGAGGACACCTGCTCCGGCGTCAGCTGGTGCGGCCCGATGGTGACCGTCGCGCTCTGGCCCATCTTCCGCTTGATCGACTCCGTGGGCGACGACGCCGCCGAGGAGCCGCGCTTCGAGCGCGCAGCGTGGCCGACGAGGAAGCTGCTCGTCTTCTCGTCCCAGGCGACGGCGGACGGGACGGTGCGGCGCCCGAAGCGGTCGGCATAGATGACCAGCTCCCGCTCCGAGGGCGGAAGCCAGGCGATCTCCGAGTTGGTCGTACCGAGATCGATGCCGACGGCACGGTCGAGGAAGGGCATGGGAGAGCGAGCGTACGGAAGAGACGCCCGGTTGGGGAGGGTCCCCGGTCCCCGGATCGGCGGCCCGGCGATCCTGGGCCGATTCGCCTAGAAGAGCGGGTCGTCGTCGAGCGGCGGCGCGTCGACGCCGGCTGTATCGGCGCGCGGCTGCGCGTCGGCGATCTCCGACGGCAACGCTGCCACTGCGCTGGGACGCGCCGCGAGATCGCGCAGCCCGAGCTCGGTCGGCACGACGCGGACACGTCCCAGCGCCGGCGGCGAGCCGAGCGGCGCACGCGTCTCGGGATGGGCGTCGAGGGCCGCGCGAAGCCTCCGCGCGGGGTGGAGGGTCAGCTCCTCCCACGCCGCGCGGATGCGCTCGCGCTCCGCGTCGTCGGTCGCGTCCTCGGCGAGCTCCTTCAAGCGCTGCGTGATGGCGACGACGCCTTCACGCGGGTCGAGACCGTAGCGCTCGAAGGGATTGTCCGCTCCACCCACGACGGCCAGAGTAGCAATCACGCGCGGGAGACGGCGCTCAGAAGTTCTTCGCGGTCATGATCGCCTCGTAGCCGTTGCCGAAGCCGTCCTCGTAGTGCCACTTCACCGGGCCAACGCCGCGACACAGCACGATGTACGAGGTGTAGCTCGCGACCGTCGTCGCCGACCAGCAGTCACTGAACGTGCCCGCGGGCGTGGTCACGCTGGCCTTCGACTCCCATTTGTAGCTCACGAAGCCATCGCTCCACGTGTGGCCCTCGGCGACCGGGGCGTCGAGCGATGTCTTCCACGCGCCGTTCAGGTACGCGTACACGCGATCGCCGTCGACCGAGTACTTGAAGACCCCGGCGTTCTCGCAGAGCGACTGCACGCTGAGCGCAGTCTTGCCGTCGACCATCGAGGTGGACAGCGTGTTCGAGACGAAGACGCCGTTCGAGCACGCCGGGAAGTAGCCCAGCACCGTCACGTTGTACGTCCACGCGTGCCCGACCTCGATCGGATCGATGCGTGTATCCTTCATGCTTCCGTCGGGACCGCCGTCGCCCTTGCCGCCGTCAGCGGTGGGGCCGCCGCCCTCGGCGGTGGTGCCGCCGTCGGCGCCCGGGCCGATGCCGGCGTCGGCGTTTGGATCCGTGCCACCGTCCGGGAAGCCTCCCGAGAGCCCGCCGATGTCTCCGTTGTTGTTCGACCCGCCGCATGCGACGACGAGAGAGCCGAGAACCAGTGCCGTAAGACCGAAAAAGTGCCTCATTTTGCCTCCGAGGTATCCAGTGAGTGGAGGCAGGCCCGTCGCGTTATGACGCTTTACGAAGCGAGACCGAAAATACTCTCAGAG
>JAYTZB010001687.1:0-8651 GCA_043742085.1 Polyangiaceae bacterium | reverse complement strand
CCTTCAGGATGTGCGCCGGACGGAACATCGGACCTCACGGTAAAGAGGAGCTACGGATCACGCAAGACTGCGCCCGTAAAACGCCCCGTGACCGCACCTTAGTCCCCCGGCGCCTCCAGGGAAGCGCGGCCAGGCGGCGTCAGGTCCCGACGACGATGCGCACGCGAGGTCCGATCGACACGTGCAGCGGCCCGTCGCACTCGTGGAGGTCGCCGTCGACCATGTAACGGATGGGGCTCTTCGGCGAGCGGATGGTCACGCGGCTCGTGGTGGCCTCGAACGTGTGGCCGGGCTGCATCGGCGCCGCTCGCCAGATGCGTGGGAGCTGGGTCACGAAGCCCATCGGCGACGTGTGGATCCCGAGCACGTGGAAGCGCCCCGGCTGCTCGCCGTAGCGATGAAACGGCCGAAAATTGAGGCCGATCTGATCGATGGTGCCGCCCGCGACGGAGAGGTAGTCGCGCTCTTCCCAGACCGTGCCGTCGTCGAGCTCCACGGTCCCGCGGAAGGGCTCCGCCATGCGACGGATCATCTCTCCGCCGACCATCGCGCTGCCGATGCCGCGGAGGAGCGTCTTCGCGGCGACGACCGGGTTCGGCTTGCCCTGGCCCCCCGCGTAGTACTCCGAGAGGTAGCCGCAGACGACGCCGGTGCCGAAGACGAAGCCGTACTTCTCCGCGAGCGGCGGCGCCTTCATGCTCGCGGGGGCGGCATCCGAGGACGAGCGCGGCGAGCGCTGCATCGCCGTCTCGCCGCGCAGCTTCAGCACGTGACGCTCGACGTCCTGGAGCGGGATCGACGCGCGCTCGACGTACGCCTGCACGAGGCGATCGAGCAGATCCTTCGGGACGCCACGCCGGACGCCGACCGAGTTGGCGGCGGTGTTCATGGTGCCGCCGCGCAGGAACGCGATCTGCGGGAGCGCGGCGCTCTGGTAGACGTCGAGGAACCCGGTGATGGTGACGCCGTTGGTGCCGTCACCGCCGCTGATGCCGAGGACGTCGATCTTCAGGCTGCGGAAATCCTCGGCGACCCGATAGAGCTCGTCGATCGAGCCGGCCTCGCGCAGCACGCCATGATCGCCGAGCGCCTTGCTCAGACGTCGCACGGCCGACGGATCCTTGAGGTTCCGACCGCTCCGAGGGTTGTAAATCACCCCGATTCCGGGCATCGGCGGTCACGTTGACGCGCCGGGGCGGTGGCGGTCAAGCCGCCAACGTCGATTTTCGCCCGCCATCGTGCCAAGAGGAGAGGATGACCGTCGCCTCCTCGACGCCCGCGGACCTCGCGAGCTCCTCCAGCAGCCCCGCGCATGCCGGTCGCGCTTCACGCGAGAGCGTGCTCGTCGTGCCCGCCGCCGATCGCACGGCGATCCTGGTGACGGGCAAGGACCGCACGAGCTGGCTCAACGGCCTCGTCACCTGCGAGCTCGCCAAGCGCGAGCGAGGGCAGGGCGCCTACGGGCTGCTCGTCGAGAAGAAGGGTCGCATCCAGACCGATCTCTTCGTGGTGCCGAGCGCCGACGAAGCCGAGGCCACGCTGGCGCTCGCGGTCCCGGCATCGCTCCGCGAATCGATCCTGCCCACGCTCGACCACTACCTCATCATGGAGGATGCGGAGCTGAGCGCGTCCGACCTCGTGTTCTTCGTCGCGCACGGACCGCGTGCTGCAGAGCTGCGTTCGCTCGCCCCCTACGCGGGTGCGGTCGATCTCCTCGGCACCGGCGGCCTCGTGCTCGGCGTGCCCGCCGACGGCGCGGCCGCGCTCGAGACGCGCCTGCGCGAGACGGTGGCGACGCTCGGCGGCGTCTTCGCCGACGACGCGACGTGGGATGCGATCCGCATCGAGGCCGGCGTACCGCGCTTCGGCGCCGAGGTCGACGCGACGCTCTACCCGCAGGAGGCCGCGCTCGAGAAGCTCGCGGTGTCGTTCTCCAAGGGCTGCTACCTCGGACAAGAGGTCGTCTACATGCTCCAGGAGCGCGGCCACGTGAAGCGCAAGCTGGTGCCGCTCGACCTCGACCTCGACCAAGGCGCGGGCGCTGCACTGCCGGCCGTCGGAACGGCGGTGACGACGCCCGCCGGGGAGGCGGTCGGCGAGATCAAGAGCGCGGCGATCGGCCCGTCGTCCGGCAAGCCCGTCGCCATCGCGATGGTGAAGTGGGCGCACGCCAAGCAGGACACCGAGCTCCGTGTCGGCGACCGCACCGCGCGCGTGCGTTAGTCGGAGCTAGTCAGAGCTTGCGCGCGAGCTTCCAGTGCTTCGTCGTCTGGCCCTCGTCGACGGGCAGCGACGAGACCTTGAGCATCTCCAGCGCGATCTCCTTGATGCGCTGATCCTTGCCGAGGCGGAGGTGGAGGCGATCGCCCTCGCTCTTCACGACCTCGCAGCGGCCGAACGCGAAGTGCTCGACGGTGTCGCCCGGCTCCGGGACGGGATCGTCCTCGGTCTCCGCCTGTACGGGACGAGCGATTCGCTGAGGCATGGCCTGGTTCATGGCATTCATCGTGCTGAAGGTGGGAGACGGCTTGGGAGACGATGCGTTCGCGACGGCGACCTGAGGCGGTGCCGGTGCCGGCGCTGGCGCGCGCGGCGGCTCGACCGGGGCGCGCGAGAGCTCTGCGAACCCGGACTGCGTCGGTGACGGCATGACCTGTTGGGGAGCGGCAGCCGCGGGCGTCGGCGCAGCGGGCCTCGGCGCGGCGGCGGGCGGCGTCGGACGCGCGGCGCCCTCGGTCGCGTCGAGGACCCAGACGCCTGCGCGATCGAGCTGGCGCGTCGCCGTGACGTCGTCGAAGGCGGTGATCATGACCTCGAGCGCCTCGATCTGTCCCGCGACGAGGTCGCCGGCGATGATCTCGACGCCCGACTCCGAGGCCCGCGCGAGGACCACGCGAAAGCCGCACGAGACGTCGCCGCCGGCGAGCCCGACCGAGCCCTCCAGCGAGATGACCTGGACGGGCCCGTCGATCTTGCGCGGCGGCGCGTTGGTGGCGCCCGCCACTGCGCGGGCATCGACGACGGTGACCTCGACGTCGGAGAGGACGCCGCTCGCCCGCATCCATCCCGCGAGCACGACCTCGTCGCGGAGCGCGGAGAGGATGGCATCGGGGAGCTTTGCTGGCTGCGTGAGGCGAAGGAGGAGGTGGCGCGCCGAGGACGTCGAGACCGTCATTATTTCTTTTCCTCGTTCTCGTCCGCGGGGCAGCCCGGGCGTTCGCCCGTCCGTTTGCCAGCGCTGCTCGGACAGAAGTCGTTCTTGTCGATGATGCCGTCGCCGTCGCTGTCGCGCGCGGTCGGCGCATAGATGGCGCCGAGCACGAAGCGGAAGCGCGGAACGGTGATGGCTGCGTCACCGATGGGGATCGGGCCGCCGCCGCCGGCGATGAAGGAGACGTCGCCAGCGAGGAGCGGCGCGGTGCGAACCGCGAGGAGCCACTCGGCGGGCGTGATCGATTTGCCGTTGGGACGGCTCGAGATGCCGAACGCCGACTGCGAGGTGTCGTGCTGCTCGGCGAAGTTGATGTAGCCGCGGGCCTCGGCCATCACGGAGAGGCGCTCGCGATCGATGACGTCGACGCCGGCTCCGATGCCGGGCGTCACCTGCGAGCCGATCCGCGCGCCGGCGAACTCGGTGGTGGGACGGAGGCGCGCCCCGAGGTCGAGCCCGGCGAAGAAGATGCGATAGCGATAGTCGGCGGCGAGCGAGGGCGCGAAGACCGCGGTGCGCTCTCCGGCGAAGTCGCTGCTGTCGCCGGTGGGCGCGGAGATGGTCATGCGCGTCGCGAGCGACCAGCTGTGCGGGCTCCGCGTGGCCTGTTCGTCGGGCGAGATGCGCTCGCGAGGCACGAGCTGGTAGGCGAAGCCGAAGCGCAGGTCGCGGACCGCGGTGTCGTGGAGAGCGGCGCCCCCGGTGAGCGGGCTGGTGCCGGCGCCGTTCTGGATGAAGGTGACCGGCAACGCGAAGTCGAGCTGGAGGTCCTGCGTCACGCCGTAGGCGAAGAGGAAGTTGCCCGTGACCTGATCGTTGACGACGTACTGGTCGCTACCGCCCGGTCCGGGGGACGCGACGCGGAGCACGATGGGACGCGAGAGGTAGGTGGCGACGAGCCCGAAGCCGACCTGACCCTGGCCGACCGTCTCCGTGCCGCTGATGGTGGCGAAGCGCTGCGGCCCGGCGTTGGGCCAGAACGTGTCGCTGTTGATGCACGTGTTGACGAGCGGGTTCGTGCACTCTTTCGCTTCCGCTTCACCCTCTGTCGCGAGCCCGAGAACGAGCCCGAAAACTGGCCCGAAAATCAGGCCGAGGGTGAGCGTGCACCAGGCACCGGCCCGCCACGATCGCATATGGCAGGCACCATACCAGAGTTGACTCCTCGGCTTCATTGGGAAAAGACGCCTGCATGGCAACCGCTTCGCTCCTGCTCGGCAGCGGATCGCCGCGGCGCCGCGAGATCCTCGCGAATCTGCGGGTCCCGTTCGTCGTTCACGTCGCCGGCGCTGACGAGTCGATCCTCGCCGGCGAAGGTCCTGCGGCCTACCTGGAGCGGGTGGTCCGCCTCAAGCTCGCGGCCGTGGGCGAGGTGTACGCGCCGTCCTCCGTCGCCGCGCTCGAGGTGAAGGCCACGTCGGCGGTGCTGGTCGCCGACACGTCGGTCATCGACGGTGACACCATCCTCGGCAAGCCCGCCGACGCCGCCGAGGCGGAGGCGATGATCGCGGTCCTTGCCGGCCGGACGCACGAGGTCTGGACGCGCTTCGCCATCGGCCGGGTCGCCGCGCGCGAGCGCGCGCTCGTCGTGGCCTACGAGGAGACGGTGATCACGCGCGTCACGTTCCGCGCGCTCTCGGCCGCTCGGATCCGCGCGTATGCGGAGAGCGGCGAAGGTCTCGACAAGGCCGGCGGCTATGCGGTGCAAGGGCTCGGCGCGGGGATCGTCGCGCGTATCGAGGGCTCGTACACCAACGTGGTGGGCTTGCCGGCGTGCGAGCTGCTGGTCGCGCTCGAGGGGCTCGGGCTCGCGCCGTGACCAGCGCTCCGCCGGTGACCAGGCGCGATGCGATGGTCGTCACGCTCGTTGCGCTCGCGGCGCGGCTCGGCGTCGTGGCGTGGGCGGCGAGCGCCATCCCGCCGACCGCGGACGGCGAGTACTACCACCGGCTCGCGACGCGGATCGCGGGCGGGCAGGGCTACACGTGGCAGTGGCCGGACGGCGTGGTCACGTACGCGGCGCACTATCCGGTCGGCTACCCCGCGCTGGTCGCCGCGGCGTATGCGCTGATCGGCGCGAAGCCGGTCGTCGCGATGCTGGTCAACGCGCTGGTCGGCACCGCCGGAGCATGGGCGGCGTTCGATCTGCTCTCGCGGGCGACCTCGCGGAGGCTCGCGGTGGCGGGCGGCCTCGTCGCCGCGCTGCATCCCGCGCTCGTGCCGTACACCGCGGCGCTCATGACGGAGGGCGTGACCGCCGCGGTCCTCGTGATCGCCACCGCCTTCGCCGAGCGCGCGCACGGCGCGACCGCGCGACGACCCGCGATCGCCTGGTTCGTGGCGACCGGCGTGCTGATGGGCGTGGCGACGCTCGTGCGACCGCAGTCGCTCGTGCTCGCGCCGGTGCTGGGGTGGCTCGCCACGAGAACCGAGCGCGCCGGCGTGGGCGCGGGCTTGATAGGGGCGATTCTTGCCACGGTCCTCGCCGTCGGCGTGTGCGCGCCGTGGACCGCGCGCAACTGCCGTCGCATGGACCGATGCGCGCTGGTGAGCGTCAACGGCGGCTGGAACCTGGCCATCGGCACGCAGACCACGGGCGGCGGCTGGCAGGAGATGGTGGTGCCCGACGCTTGCAAGGAGGTGTTCGCGGAGTCGGCCAAGGACGAGTGCTTCGGCGCAGCGGCTCGCGCGACCATCCTCGGCGATCCGCTCGGCTGGCTCGCCCGCGCGCCGGCGAAGCTGCGCGTGACGTTCGACTACTTCGGCGCTGCGCCCTGGTATCTCCACGCCGCGAGCCCCGAGCGCTTTCCGTACGGAGCGAAGGTCGCGCTCGGCACCATGGAGACCATCGTGTCACGCCTCCTCCTGCTCGCGGCGCTGGTCACCGCGCGCAAGCTCGACGGGCCGCGCCGGCTCTACCGCGAGGCGATCACCGCGGTCGGCCTGGTCGCGTGCTTCCTGTCCGCCGGCACCATGGGCTACCTCGCCTGCGCGCTCGCGCTGGGCCTCCTCGGGCCTCGGGAGCTCCTGCGCCTCCCGCGCATCGTGCCGATGACCGCTGCGGTCCTCGTGGCCACCGCCGTGATGCACGCGGTGTTCTTCGGCGCGGGTCGCTACGGCCTCGTCGTGGTTCCGTTCGTCACGGCGCTCGCGTTCGTACGTCCGCAGGATCGCGGCGCGACGGAGTGAACGCTCACGGCTTCGGGCAGGTCTTGCCGATGCTCTTGCACTGCTTGCCGAGCACGGTGCCGGTGGGACAGATCACCTTGCCGCCGACCCGCTTCGACTTGAAGCCGGGCTCGGTGCAGCAGCTGCCTTCGGTACCGCGGAAGCACTTCGCGTCGTTGATCGGATCGGCGCCGGGCACCTTCTCCGGCTTGTCGTTGGTCGCGGCCTTCGGCGAGACCGGCACCGCCGCGGACGTCGACGACGGGTCCTGACCGAGCGGCGCGGTCAGCGGCTCGAGCGGGCCGGGCGGCAGCGCGGACGCGTTGTCCGGTCCCCGGGCGATGGGCACGTACGTGGTCGGTGGCCGTCGCTCCGGCTCCGCACACGCGCCGATCCCGAGGAGGAGCAGCTGCCACGCCTTCATCCTCCCCAGGATACACAGCCACCCCATTGCGGAGCGAGGGAACCGGTGGCACCTTGCCCGCCGTCGATGCCGTACAGGCGATCGCCGGTCGTGAACCAGTCGCTTCGATAAGCCGCAAGGCGGATCGCAGCGACGAAGCGCGGCGGGAGGAAAGTCCGAGCTCCGAAGAGCACGATGCCGGGTAACGCCCGGTCGTGGGAACGCGAAGGAAAGTGCAACAGAGAAGAGACCACCTGCCTCACGGGTCCGGCAACGGGACCGCGCGGCAGGCCAGGGTGAAACGGCGGGGTAAGAGCCCACCGCGTCTCCGGTAACGGAGACGGCAAGGCAGACCCCATCGGGAGCAAGGCCACATAAGCGGACGTGCGGCGGACCCTGCGCAACAGCGGAGGAGCCGTCGTGGAGGGTGACTCGCTCGAGTCCGCGGGTAGGCTGCTCGAGGCGTCCAGCAATGGCCGTCCTAGAGGAATGACCGCCGCCGCATCGAGGGCGATCTCGGTGCGGAACAGAACTCGGCTTAAGAACGACGTCGACCAGGCGACCCGCGCAAGCGGGTCGTTTGCTTTTGTCGGCCGACGCGACGTTGAGGGTGGGTCTCCGGTCGTCCATGGATCGCGGGTCTGCGCGTGCGGGTCAGACCCGCGCCTGCGCGCGCTCCGGCGCCGCGACGCCGCGAGCCGTCAGGCTGGAAAATTCGGGCTCGCGGGAGGCGGGTCGGCGCTCGGAGCCACGGCACCGGCATTGCACACACCATACGACATGACCTCCACGCTCTCTCTGGTTCGCGCCTGCGTGGCCCTCGGCGGCGTGGCTGCCGTCATGGCCGCCTCGGTCGGCTGCGCCGTCCCGACCGAAGAGGCATCGACCACGCAGGATGCGCTCCAGGAAGACTGCGCGAGCCCCGCGTTCCTCGCGATCAAGCGCGCCACCTCCGCGGTCGCCACGAAGGGCAGCTTCGACGCCTCGACCCGGAACCGCGCGAGCAAGACCGTCGTCCATGAAGGCCCCGAGATCTTCGCCACCATGGCGGACCTCATCGCCGGCGCCGAGCAGGAGGTCGATCTCCAGACGTGGCGCTGGGACCCGGGCGCAGGTCCCGAGATCGCCGTCCTCTCCGGTATTCATCGCCTCGCCGACCGCCTCGCGACCGAGGGCCCGCGCAAGCACCCCGTCGAGATCCGCCTCCTCCTCAACGTCATCCCCAGCACCGATCAGCATCTCTTTCCGAGGCTCTCGGCGTCGCTCGAGGCGATGAAGCTCGACCCGAAGCTCGTGCACGTGACGCTCGCGCGCTTCGCGGCGACGCTGCTCGGCGCCAACCACGTGAAGGGCCTCGTCGTCGACGGATCCAAGGTCCTCGTCAGCGGCGCGAACATGTCCTCCGATTTCTGGGACGAGGGCAATCGCTACTGGGACGTCGGCTATCGCTTCGATGGCGCCGTGGCTCGTGGTCTCCGCAAGGACTTCGCGATCGCGTGGGACGCCGGAGACGAGTGGCGTTGCGGCAGCCGCGGTCTCTCCACCGATCCCGAGTCGCGCGATCGCTGCGAAGGCGATCGCGATTTTCCGTGGACCTCGCTCCCGGCTCTGCCCGCGGTCGACACCACCGCGAGCGACGCCGCCACTGCCGAGCTCTGCTCGCCGATCCTCGTCGTCGGCCACAACCCGCGCGCGCTGCCGTTCCCGAGCTCCGAGAACGACAGCCCGCAAGCCGCGGCGTTCCTCACCGCGGTCGCCAGCGCCACCCGCATCCTTCGCCTCCAGTCGCCGAACCTCAACGAGCCGGCCATGATCGATGCGGTCGTCGCGGCCGTGCGACGCGGCGTCGAGGTCGACCTCCTGCTCTCG
>JAYTZB010001686.1:0-3618 GCA_043742085.1 Polyangiaceae bacterium | reverse complement strand
CGTGCCGCGACCACCGGCGAGATCCAGCCGCTCTTGGTCGCGCGGATCGGACCGCCGCCCGTGTTCGCGACGAAATCGCAGAGGTACTGACCGTTCGTCGACATGCGCGCTTCGAGCACGCCCGCCGCCTCGTTGCCGCCGAGGATCACATGCGCAGGTCCCGCGACGCGCAGCATCTGCCAGCCGTTCGCGGACGAGGGGCCCAGGCTGGGCATCTCCGCCGCGGCGAGCTCCGCCGCGAGCGCGCGCACCTCACCGAGGAGACGCTCGGCATCGGCGCGCTTCTGCACCTGGAGGATCTCGCCCTTCGGCGTCACGAGCTCTGCCGCCGGGAGCGGGTTGTCGTCCGGCGAATCGTCGCTGACCGGAACGACGGCGATGCCCGCGACGAGGCGATCGACCGCGGAAAACCAGGCTTTAAGGCGTTCGGGTCGCGGGCATCGCACCCGCATCTCCTCGGCGTCCGCGGCGTCGCGTCGATCACCGGCGCCATCCGTGTGGCCGCCGCTCTCCGACACCGTGGCGACGCATCCGTCGCGCGCCACCATCACGACGACGCCATGCTCCGCGACGAGGACGCGCTGGAAGTGGATGCCCAGCTTCGCCCCGGTCAGCGCGGCCGTAGCGCTCGGCGATTGTGGCGAACCGCTCCGTGTGGCGCCACCGCAGGCCGTCGTGAGGAGGCCTGCCGCGAAGAGGAACGCAACGCACGGCTTGAACGACATCCACGGCAGCGGCTGCAAGCAGCAAGCCACGCACGCCGTCGATGCGCGGTCAGAGCTCGACGCGCTCCGCGCTCACTCCGTCGAGACGTCGCCCGGATGCTTCGCTCGCACCGCTTCGGTGCAGGCCTTGTCCTTCAGCTGCGCACACGCGTGGAAGAGCAGCTGCGACTCCTCGGGAGCGCACTTGCCAGAGCGGACCTTCTTCTCGAGGATCGATCGCACCTTCTTGAAGTCCTTCGCGTCGTTCGCCTGACGCGCCTTGACGAGCTCTGGGCTGACGGAAGGCACGCCGCCACTCGACGACGAGTCGACCGGCGTGGCCGACGTAGGCGGCGCCCAGATCGGCGGCGTCGTCGCGCTCGTGATGGGGATCGGCGGAGGCAGCGGCGCCTCGATCGGCGGCTCGGGCGGCGGCTTCTTCACGCACGCCTTGGGAGCGAACGCGAGCGCGAGAGCCGCAACGGTTGCGAAGCCCGCGCGAAGCACTTCAGCCCTTGGCTCCGCTCGTGGCCGTCGCCGGCGTCCGCCAGCTGCCGTGATAGCCGGCGTCCTCGAGGTTCGCGGCCTGCACGGTCGGGAACAGCGGCAGGTACGTGTCGACCATCACCGCGATCTCGTCGGCGCGCTTGGTCCCGATGCTCCCCTCGTACGCGCCGGGATGCGGTCCGTGCGCGACGCCTGCGGGATGGAGCGAGATGGCGCCGGGACCGACGCCGCGACGGCTCGTGAAGTTGCCCTTCACGTAGAGGATGACCTCGTCACAATCGACGCTCGAGTGCGGATACGGACAGGGGATCGCCTCGGGATGCGTGTCGGTCATGCGCGGCACGAACGAGCATACGAGAAACCCGGGGCCCGCGAACGTCGAGTGGACGGTGGGCGGCAGGTGGATCAGCCCGGTCTTTGCCTGGTACTTCTCGATGGCGAACGCCACGGGATAGACGAAGCCATCCCAGCCGACGACGTCCATGGGCGGTCGCTCGAGGAGGAGGCGCGTGAAGCTGCCGGTCTTCTTGACGATCAGCTCGCGCGGCCCGTCCTGGACGGCCGAGGGCGTCGAGATCGGCCCGGTGGGCCGGACGAAATCGCGATGCGTGTATGGCGCATCCATCTTCAGCTGCCCGACCGGGTTGCGGAAGTCGGCCGGCACCATCACGCCGCCGTGGCCCTCGAAGCACATCATGCGCATCGGCGGCGCGCCGGGCGTGAGATGCCAGCGATGGATCATCGACCGCGGGATCCACACGTAGTCGCCGGCGGTGACCGGGAGCCAGCCGCACACCGACTCGAGCTTCGCGGAGCCTTCCTCGATGAACCACAGCTCATCGCCGTCGCCGTTCGCGAAGTAGACGTCGTCGGACGTGGACGGGCACGCGAAGTAGACGGTGAGATCGGCGTTGAAGAGGAGCGGGACCCGGCACTCGAAGGGCATGCCCGATGCCGGGAGCTTGCGCGTGTCGAAGAGGCGGCGCTTCAGCGGCGTGCGGCCCTTCGGATCGGCGGCGGCGATCGCGTGACCGCGCGTCGACTCGGTGACCTCGACGGCCGCGGTGGTCGGGTAGCGATGATAGAGGTACGAGAACGCTCCGCTGAAGCCGCCGCGCGTGAGCATCTCCTCGTAGAGGAGGTTGCCTTCGGCGTCGCGCAGGACGGTGTGCGGCTTCGCGGGCATGAGCCCGCAGCTCATGCGATCGATCATGCGCCGGCGCCGCTGCCGGTCTTCTGGAAGCGCTCGATACTCTCGAAGAGCGCGCGGAAGTTTCCGTAGCCGAAGCCCTCGTCGCCGCAGCGCTGGATGACCTCGTAGAAGAACGGTCCGGCGCGCATGTCGTCGTGGAGGGCCTTCGCCTCACGAAGGAAGATCTGCAGCATGTACTTGTCCTCGGCGCCGTCGACGAGGATCTGCAGGCGCTCGAGCTCCTTCAGCTCCTGCGCGACGTTGGTGATGCCGAGCTTCTCGAGGCGCTCGGGGAGCGCCTGGTAGTAGGCCTTCGGCGTGTCCATGAAGTCGACGCCGCGGCGCTTCAGCTCCTCGATGCTCCAGACGATGTTGTCGACGGCCATCGCGATGTGCTGGATGCCGGGGGCGCCGTTGTCGTCGACGAACTTCGTGATCTGCGAATCGCGGAAGTTGGGACGCAGCGGCTCGTTGGTGGCGAACTTCACGTGGCTCACCGGATCGTGCATGACAATCGAGCGGAGCCCGGAGCCCTTGTCGTCCTTGCGCCCCAGGTTCGCGGGCTTGCGCGCGCCGGCGCCGGCGGGGTCGGCGGTGTGGAAGCTGATGTCCCAGAACGGCTCGAAGCCGAGCACGTCGCGGTACCACGCGATGATCGGCTGCATCGTCAGGCCGTTCGCCGTGACGTGATCGATCCGCTTGATGCCGTACATGTTCTTCGGCTGGCCGGCATTGCCGACGCCGGAGTCGACGAAGCCGGGAGCGAAGCGCGTGTACTCGGTGCGCTCGACGAAGCGGAACGCGACGTCGCCGAGCGGCGTCGCGATCTCGACGGAGCGGTAGCTCCCCTTGCCGTCCTTGTCCTCGAAGGGATCGGCGAGGAACGTGCCGCCGCGAGCCTCGAGGAACGCGATGGTCTCGTCGAGGCTCTTCACGAGGAAGCTGAGGCTCATCACGCCCGCGGGATGCCGCGTGAGGTAGCGCGAGGCCTTCGACGTCTGGTCCGCGCGGAGAGGGGTCGACACGCAGACGCGCACGTTACCCGCGCCGAACACCACGGACTGCTGGCCGCTCCGCTCGGTGAGCTCGTCGCTCGCGCGCGCGACCTCCTTGAAGTCGAGCTTTTCGAGGTAGAACTTGCGGCTCCGGTCGATGTTCTCGACGACGAAGTGGAAGCTGTCGTAGCCCAGGATCCCGATGTGATCGCCCGACATG
>JAYTZB010001685.1:0-1862 GCA_043742085.1 Polyangiaceae bacterium | reverse complement strand
CACGACATCGCGAAGGCCATCGGCATGGACTTCGGCGTTCGCTCGAAGCACGAGAGCCTCATCGCCGAGGTGATGATCGTGGTGAACGCGATCAAGCATGCCCGCGCCCACCTCCACGAGTGGATGGAGACGGAGCCCCGCGAGGTCTCGTGGATGTTCCTCCCCGGGCGCGCCGAGGTGATCATGCAGCCGCTCGGCGTCATCGGGATCATCTCGCCGTGGAACTACCCGATGCAGCTCGCGCTGGGTCCGCTGGTCTGCGCGCTCGCGGCCGGCAACCGCGCCATCCTCAAGCCGTCCGAGCTGGTGCCCGACACCGCCGAGCTCCTGAAGAACATGCTCACCGAGACGTTCGCGCCCGACCACGTGTCGGTCGTGACGGGCGGCATCGACGTGTCGGAGGCGGTCTCGCTGCTCCCGCTCGATCACCTCGTCTTCACGGGCTCGACGCGCGTCGGCAAGATCATCATGAAGGCGGCTGCGGAGAACCTCACGCCGGTGACGCTGGAGCTGGGCGGCAAGTCGCCCGCCATCGTGGGCGAGAGCTTCTCGATCGCGCAGGCTGCGTCGAAGATCATGATCGGCAAATGCTTCAACGCCGGTCAGACGTGCATCGCGCCCGACTACGTGATGGTGCCGAAGGGTCGCGCCGATGCGTTCGTCGAGGAGTGCAGGGCAGCCTTCGCGGCGATGTATCCGCGCATCCAGACCAACCCGGACTACACGGCGATCATCAACGACAAGCAGTACGAGCGCCTCCAGTACTGCCTGAAGGACGCGCGCGATCGCGGCGCCAAGGTCATCGAGCTGAACCCCGCGAAGGAGGAGCTCGACCCCAACGCGCGCAAGATGGCGCCCCATCTCGTGCTCCACGCGAAGGACGACTGCGTGCTCATGCAGGAGGAGATCTTCGGACCGATCCTCCCCATCCGCACCTACGAGACGATCGACGAGGCGATCGCGTACGTGAACGATCACCCGCGCCCGCTCGCCCTCTATTTCTTCGATCACGACCAGAAGCGCATCGACAAGGTCCTGCGGGAGACGGTGTCGGGCGGCGTGAGCATCAACGAGACCATGCTCCACGTCGCGCAGGACGATCTCCCGTTCGGCGGTGTCGGTCCGAGCGGCATGGGTCACTACCATGCGCGCGAGGGCTTCGACGCGTTCACCAAGAAGAAGCCCGTGTTCTACCAGAGCCGTATCAACGGCTCGGCTCTGCTCAAGCCGCCGTATGGCAAGAACATCGATTTCGCCTTGAAAATGCTGCTCGGGAAGTGAAGCTCGTAGGCTGAAGCCTTCATTTTTCGCGACGGGGGGCCGTTAGGAGAGGAGCCGCTCCGAATGAACCCCGCCATCGCTCTTTCCCTCGTCGCGTCGGTCGTCGGAGCGCTCGTTTCGCTGCTGAGCCTGCGGTTCGGCTCGGCGCCGGGGTGGAGGCCGTACCGCAGCTTTGCCTGGGTCGCGGGCTCCGCCGCGCTGTACTGCGCGTGCGATTCGATCGCGACGGTCGACGTGCCGCGCAGCGCGATCATCGCGGTCACCCACGCGCAGAACGCCGCTGCCGCGATCCACTGCGCGGCGTGGCTCGCCTACGTCCAGGGGCGTCTCGGTGATGCGCCTCGCCCCTGGCACGGCATCCTTCGCAATACGGTGCTCGTCCTCGCGGTGCTCTGGCTCCTCCCCGCACGCGGGTTGATGCTCACCGACGAGGTCATGGGGTTCCAGGTCAGCTGGCTGGGGCTCCACTACGAGCTCGCGCAGGCGACGACGCTCGGCGCTCTATCCTTCGTCGTCTTCATCGCGACCGTCGTCGTCGCGATGGTGCTCTACCGACACGGAGCCCGGCGCGGCGCTCGCGA
>JAYTZB010001684.1:0-4899 GCA_043742085.1 Polyangiaceae bacterium | reverse complement strand
CAGTCGCCGTCGGTCTGCGGGGTCTTCATCTCGCGGGTCTTCGTGCCGTCCACGATCATCGCCTTGTAGGGCATCGGCATGCCGGTCACGCGCATGAAGTTACCTGCTGCGTTGACCGGCATCGTGTGCGACTTGCCCGCCGCGTCGATGAGCACGACCGTCATGCCGTTGCCGGCGACGCCGTTGCACGCGTCCGGCTCGTGAATCGTGGGATAGACGGTGCCCGCGATGGTGAACGACGGACCGCCCGTGGCCGAGTGACACGCGATGCACGTCTTGCCCGGCTGCATCAGCGCCGAGGACGGAGTGCCCTGCGCCCACGTCGTGCCGCTCGTACAGACCGTCGCCGCCGGCGAGCCGCCGCCGTCCTTCGTCCCGACCACGGGTCCACCGCCGTCGCCCGGCGGAGTGGTGCCGCCGCTGCCGCCGTCCGCCGTCGCCGACTTCGTCGCGCACGAGCCCTTGGGCATGCCGGCGCCGATCCACTTCTCGACGATCGCGATCTCCGCGGCCGCGAGCGCACCATCCGGCGGCATCACGGTCTTCGTGGCCTTCATGCGCTCGAGCGAGACCTCCGCCGCCGTGAGGCCCGGATCGCTGTCCGACTTCGCGGTGAGGTCCTCGTACGTCACGAGCGAGCTCGGCGCGCCGTGGCTCGGCCGAGCGCCGTGGCACGACGTGCACGCGGTCGCGAAGACCTTCGCGACGTCGCAGGGAACGCCCTCCGCGGCCGCCAGCTGCGCGCCGCCTTCGGCCCTCGTTCCATCGGCGCCGGAGCCTGGCTCGGTGCCGTCGATGCTCGACGCCGGCATCGGAGTCGCGGGGCTCAGGTCCGAATTCGGACCCGTGTAGCAGCCGGCGATCGCGGCAAGAGCGATGGCAGAAGAAACGAGAATCGTGGTTCGGGTCATGGGCTCTCTCGGTGCGCGGCCAGTCCTCCCGAACGGCCGTGCTGCGAGGGGCGCGTTGTGGTCGTAAGTGCGCAATATGTCGAGGAACCACGGCGTTGCCATTCTGGAAAACCGCGCCGATTGTCGCGCCATTACCGCGACTTGCACGCTGACGCGTGCCGTCAAAAGCGCGCCCGTCGGCACGGCGAAACGGCCGAGCTCGGCCACGCATCAGACGGCGCGATGCACCCCGCGTTCGCTCCTCGTCCGTTCGGCTCGACCGGTCTCACCACCTCCGCGCTCGGCCTCGGCTCGAGCCCAGGGCTGCCCGGCAAGGACGTCGAGCGCGCGTTCGAGCGCGGCGTGAATTTCTTCCTGTGGGGCTCGCTCCGCCGCCGGGACTTCGCTCGCGGGCTCGCGAACCTCGGCAAGCGGCACCGCTCCGAGATGGTGGTCGCCGTGCAGTCCTACACGCGCTGGCCCTCGCTCATGGAGTGGTCGGTCGATCGCGCGCTCCGCACCATGAAGACCGACTACGTGGACGTCCTCTGCCTTGCCTGGTGGAACGCCGCGCCCCCCCAGCACATCCTCGATGCGGCGCTGGCCCTCCGCGAGAAGGGCAAGGTGAGGTCGCTCATGATCTCCTGCCATCACCGCCCGGCGTTCGAAGGCTTCATCAACGATCCGGCCGTCGACGCGCTCATGGTCCGCTACAACGCCGCCCATCCCGGCGCCGAGCGCGAGGTCTTCCCCCACCTCGCGACGCGGCGGCCCGGCACCGTCGCCTTCACGGCGACGCGCTGGGGCACGCTCCTCGATCGTCGCTACGTTCCCGCCGGAGAAGAGCTCCCGCGTTCGTCCGACTGCTACCGCTTCGCGCTGAGCAGCCCGAACATCGACGTGTGTCTCTCGGCCCCGAAGGACGCGGCGCAGCTCGACGAGGCCCTCACCGCCCTCGAGCGCGGTCCCCTCGACGCGGACGAGATGGCCTGGATGCGGCGCGTCGGCGTCGCCGTTCGCGACGCTGCGGCCGCGCGACGCCGCCTCTCGCCCATCGACATGCTCGACCGCCTCGTGTCGTGGAAGCCCTGCGGTGGGCCGAAGCAGCTCACTGCGTCCCACTGACGCGTGCACCGAAAGCGGCGCACGGAAACCGGCGCATCGGGCGCCCTCTCGCGGTAAGACGGAGGCTTGTCCTCTCCGCAGAAGCCGACGGAAAGCATCCTCGTCTTCTCCGACGTCCATCTCGGCAGTGACCTCAATGATCGAGGTCCGGTGTTGCCGAGGTCGCCGTCGGTGGACCGTGACCTTGCGGGCATGCTCGCGCACTACCGCGCGGTGAAGCCGCCCGCCGACCGCTGGCGCTTCGTGATCGCCGGCGACTTCATCGACTTCGTGGGCATGTCGATCGATCCCAGGGACGACGAGCCCATCGTGACCGAGCTCACGGCCGAGGAGCGACGCAACGGCGTCGGCAGCGCCGAGGACCACGCGCGGCTGAAGCTGCGCCGCGTGGCACGCCGTCATGCCGACGTGTTCGAGGAGCTCGGCAAGCTGGTCGCCGGCGGGCACACCATCACCATCCTCCATGGCAACCACGACATCGAGCTCCACTGGCCGGCGCTGCGCGACGATCTCCGCGCGATCATCGTCGCCAGCTGCCCTGCCGAGGAGCAGGCGAGCGCGCGCGATCGGATCGAGTTCGAACCGTGGTTCTTCTACCGCGAGGGCGTCGTCTACATCGAGCACGGCCATCAGTACGATCCGTTCTGCGCGACCGCGTTCATCCTCGCCCCCATCTCGCCGCGCGATCCTCGACGCGTCGAGCGCGGCTACAGCGAGACGCTGCTCCGCGCCATCGTCCGCCGGACGCCGGGCTTGAAGGAGTACGGCCACGACCACCGCGGCCTCGGGAGCTACGTGGGATGGGCGTTCACGCTCGGCCTCCGCGGCATGATCGGGCTATGGACGCGCTTCTTCGTCGCGATCTTCGACCTCACGAGGACGCAGCGCGCCTACCGAACCGAGCGCGCGCGCGTCATGCGCCGCGAGCACGACGCGCGCATCGTCGAGCGAGGCGAGCGCGGCCCCGTGGACGTCGCGCGCCTGCGTGCGCTGGTCGCGCTGCAGTCACGGCCCATCGGCTCGACCTTTCGTGGCGTGCTCGCGAGCGTCATGCTCGATCGCTTGCTGCTCTACGTGGCGACCGCCATCGCCTTCGCCGTCATCGGACTGCTGGTGCGGCTGGGACCGCTCGCGGGTCACGGACTGCATGCCGCGGGCAGCGTGTGCGTGATCGGGATCGGGCTGCACTATTATCTCGCGTCCCGCAGGGGGAGCGTCGATCCCACGGCTCAACAATCGAACCGAGCCGCGCACATCGCGAAGGTGTTCGCCGCGCCGTATGTCGTGATGGGCCACACGCACAAGCCGCACACGATGCGCGCCGGCGACGCGACGTACATCAACGTCGGCTCCTGGGCGGAGGAGGACGACCCGACCTCGAAGTACCGGGCGGCCCGCACCCACGTGGTCATCCACGAGCGCCACGGCAAGCCGGAGGCGTGCTTCTACGAGTGGGTCTCGGGCGACGGGCCGCGGCTCCGCTCCTGAGACGCGTGCTGCGCGATCGCCGCGCAGGCCTGGACGTTGGCGACGCCGTCCTCGGCGGGAAAGAGCGGGGTCTTGCGATCGAGGATGTGCACCGCGACGTGCTCGAACATGTGGAGGAAGTGATTCGCGCCGCCGATGTCGTGCACTTGCCGCGGTGAGCCGGTGAGCTCGACGACGATCTGCGTGGGATCCCAGTGCGGGACGAACGGACGCTCGAGCACGATCCGCCCTTTTTCTCCGGAGATGACGACGCCCTGCTCGAACGGCGCGCGCAGGCTCCCATGCACGCTCGCGACCGCGCCGCCCGGGAACTCGAGCAGCGCGTCGGTCGACTCGTCGACACCGGACTCCGTCCAGCGCGCCGTCGCCTGCATACGGATCGGCTCCTCGCCGATGGCCAGGCGCGCCGCGTTGACCGCGTAGCACGTGACGTCGAAGAGCGCGCCGCCGCCGAGCGTCTTCGACCAGCGATGATCGGTCGGGTGATCGAGCGTCGACCGGAGCCACGCCCGGACATGCTGCACCTTGCCGATGAGCCCTTCGTCGAGGAGCCGCCGCACCACCGTCCACTGCGGATGATGGCGCACCATGAAGCCCTCCACGAGCACGAGGTCGCGTGCCCGAAACGCCTCGCCGATGGCGCGGGCGTCGCCCGCGGTGAGCGCGAGGCTCTTGTCGCAGAGGACGTGCTTGCCCGCTTCCGCCGCGGCGATGGCCCAGCGCGCGTGCTCGCCGTTCGGGACCCCGATGTAGATGGCATCGATGTCGCCGTCCGCGAGCAGGGCCTCGTAGGCGCCGTGTGCGCGCGGCGCTCCGACCTCGGCCGCCTTGCGCGTGGCCCGCTCGAGCGTGCGCGAGCCGACCGCGAGCAGCTCGTTGCGATGTGCCCAGTGGATGGCGGGGGCGATGGCGCTGGTGGCGATCGCTCCGCACCCGAGGATGCCCCAGCGGACGTAGTCGGGCTTCATGGTCATGGATTGGCCCGGATCATGACGGACAGTAGACCACAGCCGCTCCGCGTTTCTTCGCTCGGGAGTGATCGGAATCCGGGTCGCGCCGTACTTACCCAAGGTGAGGTGCACTCCGTGAGTCGAGCCAACATCCGCCTTCCCGCCGCGACCGTCGCAGGCATCAGCGTCTTTCTCTCGATCGGCCTCTCCACCCTCAGCGCACACGCAGACAGCACACGGGCAGAGGCCGCGGAGGCCGGGCCCGAGCGCGATCGGCCCGCCGCCGAGGCCACGGATCGGTCCACCGAGGACACGGCTCCGGTGCGCATCGGCGCCGTGGCCGGCGTGGGCTTCCCGCATCCGCTCGCCGTCGAAGCGCTCGTGAAGATCGAGGGCGTCCTCGCGCTCGGCCTCGAGTACAGCGCGCTTCCGAAGACCACCATCGT
>JAYTZB010001683.1:0-3535 GCA_043742085.1 Polyangiaceae bacterium | reverse complement strand
AAGTCCGCGGTGAGCGTGGCGAACACGTTTCCTCGCGGGGTCAGCTCCGCGAGCGACGGCGCACCGCGGAGGTTCACGGGCATCTCGAAGAGGAGCGGGCCGACGCTGCGATCGAGCTCGTCTTCGACGGCGCGAGCGAGCGCCCACGCGAGGAGCGAGTTGACGGAGACGCCGCCCGCCTTCGCCGCGTCGCGGATGCGCTGCGTGCTCTCGGCGGAGAGGAGACGATGCCCGCGGCCGGAGGGCGCGCCGAGCTTCGTCGGATCGAGCGAGCGCCATCGCGCGGACGGCTTTCGCATGAAGGGGCTCGGCAGTGCGCGCGCCGGTCGCTCGCGCGTGGTGGCCGTCGCGACCGGCAGCTGGTCGGGACCGATCCCGAGGAGCTCGCCCATCGCCCCGATCCCGTCGACGCTGCGGTGCGCGAAGGAGCGCCAGGTGGTGGCGCCCTCGTCTGGGCCAACGGTACCGAAGGGTACGTCGCACGACTCGCCGCGTTGCTCGGCGAGCTCGAACCACGTGCCGACCCAGTCGCGATCCTCGGGGCCACTCACGCCTCGATCCTCGGCCATTCCGACCAGCTTACCACGCCCAAAGACCCTCCCCCGCTCGCGCGGGCCGCGTGTGTCGCCAGCGCCGGATGGATCTCCATCGAAACTCGCGCTTACCCGCTATCGTTCGAAGTCCATGCGACGCGCGCTCGACGCTGCACGAACCCGACTCGCGGCTCTCACCGATCGGGATGCCATCCTCGACTGCTTCTTCGACCACTCGCGTCATCTGTTCCAGTTCGCGGTGTTGTTCGTGATCCGCGGCGATACAGCGCACGGCCGCAACGTGCATGGGCTCGGCGCGCCGGACGGTCTCGTCGCAAGGCTGAATTTCCCGGTCGACGTCCCGGGCCTCTTCGCGCGGGCTCGCGAGCTGCGCCGGCCGTTCGCGACCACCGCCTCGGGTGCCGAAGCGGACGAGCGCCTCTTCGGGACGCTCGGCCGGATGATGCCGGCGGGGCTCGCCGTGCCGCTCGTGGTCCGCGACCGCGTGGTGGCGCTGCTCCTCGGAGACGCGCCGTCCGAGACGGTTCAGACCGGAGCGCGCGAAGCCGGACGAAGCGCCGGCGATCTCGCGAAGGAGGAGATGCTCCTCTGGGCGGACAGCGTGAGCGAGGCGCTCGAACGGATGATCATGCGCCGCAAGGGCGCGGGCGGTTCGGTACCTCCGCCGGGGCTCGCGGGCCGTACACCCTCCGGCAGGCCGGGTCCGTCGTCTCCGTCGTCCCCGCCGGGACCGTCGTGGGAGAGCTTCGCGCCGCCACCGCCGCGCCTCCCCACGTTCGCGGCTGTCGAAGAGCGCTCGATGACCGGCGTCAGCGAGACATCGCCCGACGCCGCCGCCAACGAGGAGGCGGCCCCGTCGGACACGACGATGACCCCCGGCATGCGCCGGCTGGTGGTGGGCGCGACCATCGCCGCAGCCCTGGCGGCCGCCGCGATCGCTCTCTTCACGCTGCGTACGAAGCCGGGTGGGCACACGCTCGCCGTGCCCGGAAGAGAGCTCCAGGGATGGCCGAAGGCGGTCCCACCGCTGAGCGTCCTCGAGACGGCTCGAAAGGTCTCGGGCCTCGGCGAGGCCGCGCAGCTCTCCTCGATACGCGCAGAGATCGGCGACAACGGGCTCGTCGATCTCGAGGTCCCGCCGGCGAGCACCGAGTCCACGCACCTCGCGTTCGGGTTCCTGACGCCCGACGTCTTCACCGACGTGCGCGTCGAAGCGGACGGCGTGCACGGGCCTCGCAGCCAGGCGCGGTCGCTCTGTACGCGCGAGGAATGCGGAGAGCCGTTGCCCGCTCCGCACTGCACCTTCGCCGAGGTCTACGCGGCAACGCGTGAGGCCGGGCTCGGCGAGCACGAGCGCGCCTTCGTGAAATACGGCATCGGTCGCGTCGAGGGCGCGACCGCGCAGCCTGAATGGACCGCGTCCGTCGCCGGCCGTGGCGTCGTTCACATCGACGCGCAGACGTGCCGCCTCCGCGCGCGCGAGCTGCTCCGGCCTGCGCCGAAGCCGCTCGCATCGCTGCCCGGAGCGCCCAAGGCCGTCGATCCGATGGCGATGCTCGAGCTCGCCAAGGCGCAGTCGGGGCTCGGCGCTGACGCGATCTTGATCGACCTCGACGCGCGCGGCGTGGACCGGCGCGGGCTCGTGGACATCGGAGACCGCCGGAACAGCGTGTCGTACGCGTTCTCGGATCCGCCGAAGGAGTCCGCCGAGCGACGCTGGCGCCACGTGAAGGTCGACGCCGACGGCATGACGCTCGCGCCCGCGGACGAGGACCGTCCCTCCGGCGTCGCGCTCCAGTCCGGCGCTCCTCCTGCGCCCCTCTGCTCTGTCGCCCATGCGCTCGAGTTCATGACCCGCGACGTACCGGCCGACGGCACGCGTGCGCGCGTCACATTCGGCACCGACATCGTGTCGCCCGGCGTTGGTCAGTGGTCGATGGAGAGCACCACCATCGGCCTGCGCAAGAAGGTCAGCGACAGCGAGTGCGAGTTCTGGGTGAGAGCGCGCAACAACCCGGCGACGACGCCGACGCCGCGCAAGCGCTGATCGTCAGAAGCCCGGCGGGAGCGGGACCTTCGCGCATTCGGCGAGCAGCGCCACGAAGCTCGGACGTCCGATCATCGCCTCGTACCAGCGCGCGACGTTCGGCCACGGCGTGAGGTCCGGGATGGTGCGGTCCGAGAGCAGGCACGAGATGGCGGAGACCGGCGAGAGATCGGCCATCGTCAGCGCGTCTCCCACGAGAAACGGCGAGCCGGCCAGCCAGCGGTCGAGGAACCCGAGCGCCGTGTCGACCACGCCCCGCTGCGCGCGAATCTTCTCGGTGTTCTGCTGCTCCGCGGGCTTGCGCGTGGACCATGCGAGATACGCGGTCGGGCTCATGAGGTGAGCGTCGGCGAAACGATCGATCGCTCGCGCGCGGAGGGCGACCTGCGCATCGTGAGGAACGAGCAGCGGCCCGCGCTTCGATGCGAGGTCGAAGTACTCCACGATGATGCTCGACTCGGTGAACGTCTCCTCGCCATCGAGGAGGAGCGGCACGGTGGCGAGCGGATGCAGCGCGCGGAGCCGCTCCTTCGCCGGTCGCTCGAAGGGCGC
Source organism: Polyangiaceae bacterium (assembly GCA_043742085.1). Taxonomy (GTDB): domain Bacteria; phylum Myxococcota_A; class Polyangia; order Polyangiales; family Polyangiaceae; genus Labilithrix. The sequence continues at coordinate 382 of JAYTZB010001683.1, read as the reverse complement.
GCAGATCTCGCCGTCGAAGGAGACCTCCTTCTCGTAGGCGGCGAGGAGCACCTTCCGCGAGTACGGCGCGTGCGGATAGTGGAGGAGCTTCATGCTCAGAACGACGAGTTCGGCTCTTGCAGGAACGCGATCTCCTCGGCGGTGCTCTCGCGGCCCAGCACCTTGTTGCGATGCGGAAAGCGTCCGAAGCGGTCGATGATCTCGCGATGGCGGAGCGCGAACTTCTTCGCCATGTCGAGCTCGGGCCCCAGCACGGCGGACTCGCCCGCCAGCTCGGTATAGAGCTGCGACGCGCGGGCCTGGAGCGCCTTCTCCTCGGAGTGCATGATGGGCAGATAGAAGACGAGCTTCTCGCCGGGCGTGAGCGCGGCGTGGTCGCCGT
>JAYTZB010001682.1:0-4344 GCA_043742085.1 Polyangiaceae bacterium | reverse complement strand
CGAAGTCGTAGCCGGACGGCGCGCCCTGCCGATCGCCGGACGCGGCGCCGTGGCAGGTCTGGCAATTCTGCGCGAGGTATTCCTGGCCGAACGTCGTGTAGGTGAGCTTCGTTCCCTCCTTCGGGCACGGGTAGTCGTCGATCGACGTCTCGGCCTTGCAGGCCACCAAGCCCACGAGCAGCAGCGTCGCAAGGTATACGTGTAGTTTGCACATGGTGGTCAGATCCCGAAGTTGACGCCGAGCCACAACGAGCCGCCTGCGTAGATCTTGGGACCGCGCGGATCGGGGAACCACACTCCCGAGGTGTCGATGCCCACGGTCATCTCGGTCGTGTTCTTCCTGAAGAGCGGGTAGTCGAGCCCGAGGCTCGAGCCAAAGCCGCCGCGGTGCCGGATGCCGTCCCCCACCCCGAACACGGTGCCGAACGGATCGTTGCGGACGCCCGGCGTCGGCTCCTCGTGCTGGTGGACGAACGCGAGGCGCACGTAAGGCCGCAGCCTCCAGATGCGCCCGTAGAGCGTGCCGCCCAGCGACAGGTACGTGATGACGCGGTCGTCGACCGACCCGTAGCCGAGCCGGCCCACCGAATCGATGGCGACGAGATCGCCGAAGCGATAGCCGACCTTCAACGCCTGGCCGAAGCTGCCGTCACCTCGCCACGACGAGCCGTAGACACCCGGGCCCGATGCGAGCTGGACCTCGCCGGCATCGGCGCGGCGCGGTGTTGCCACGCCGGCCGCGGCAGCGAGGACGAAGGAAGCGAACATGACGCCTGCGCGGCGTCGTCTCGAAGGGCTCATGCTCGTGGGTGGAGCGAGCGCCCGGTATTTATGAACGAGCGACGAACGAGCTACGAGCGGGCGCGGCTCATGTACGCGACAGCCGCCTTCCGCTTGGCCTCCTCGATGCGTCCGCCCACGTCTTTCGCGGCAGATCCGGCGAACCACCGGAGCGGCTCCTGCTCGCCACGCCGCAGCTCGACGAGGCCCTCCGGCGCGAGGATCACCACCTCGGTGAGCGCGTCCCACGGGACGATCGTCTCCGTGCCGTTGTCGTGGATGAGGAGGCCGTCCTCGCGGATCGTGAGGTAGACGTTCTCGAAGAGCATCATCGCCAGCGCGCCGAACGCCGTGACGAGGCCGCCGATGACGGCGATGCCGCCGGTGAGACTTATCAGGTGGCTCGCGCGCTCCGGGAGCCGATGCATGAGGTGTGCACCGATCGCCGACGCGCCCGTCATGACGAGCACCACGCCGGACACGAGCAGCTTGGTCGTGGTGCCCGAGCGATCGACGCGAAAGAAGTCGACGCCTGCCGTGGTCAATGCTCGCTCACTCGCTCACTCGCTCAGCGCTGCGAGCGCGGACCGAAGCTCGGGGGCGGCGCAAAGTTGCCGCCCACGCCCGGCGTGCGTCCCGGGGCAGCCGTCCGGCCCGCGCCTTCCCAGCCGCTCGGTGCCCATGCGCCGTTCGCCGGCATGCCCGCGCCGCCGCGGCTGTCGCGGCCGGACCCGAGCGCGCTCGCGCCACGACCGTAGCCGCCGCCGTAACCGTAGCCGCCGTAACCGTAGCCGCCGTAGTAGCCCCCGTAGCCGTAGCCGGGCTGCTGACCGTTCACGACCGTGATGGTGTTGTTCACGACCACGCCGTTCGCGGCACCTTGCTGCGCTTGGCCCTGCTGGCTCGGCACGTAGGCCGGCTCGGTGGTCCCCTGCCCGAGCGTCACGGTCTCGGAGAGACGACGCCGTCCCGGCGGCGCCGCGGCTGGCGCGCCTGACGCGATGGGCTGCACGGCCTCGGTGATCTGCACGACCTCGCTGGACGACTGCGACGGCGGGTCCACGGCGACCGCCACGCGACCCTCGCCGGACGCGGAGCCCATGCTCGTCGTGGCGCAGCCGAGCGCGGAGAGAGCCGAGAGGCCTGCCAGCGCAGCCACCGCATGAAAGAGGAAGGGCGAGAGGCGCATGTTCTTCATCTTGGATCGCGCGGCCGCCGCGTACCATCGTTTCGCGCCAGATAACGCGCTTTTAAGGGGGACAGCGGCCCGCGATCGATGCAGTTTGCGACATCCTCGATGCCTCGCAGCTCCTCCTTCGGCCGCGCGCGCCTCTTCTTCGCGGCGCTGCTCGCCCTGACCGCGCTCAACCACGCGCGTCTCGCGGTGGCGGGCGCGGGGAACGTCATGCGGCACGAGCTGTTCGTCGGGCTGAACCTCGCGCTCGCCTTGCTCCTCGTGGCCCGACCGCGCTGGGCGCTCGTACCGGCCGCGCTGCTCTCCGTGCAGCAGCTCTACAGCCACGGCTCGGATCTGCTCGCCTCGGTCCACGAGCCCGGGCCGTTCGACTGGGCCTCGGTGGGCGTGCTCGTGTTCTTCCCGGCGCTGCTCACGCTGCTCTTCGTCGAGCGGCGGCGAACAGGAAATACACCGGAGCTCCCGCCAGCAACACCGCCAGGCTCGTGAGGCACTCGACGGGGCGCGCGCGGACCATCGAGAACGCAATGGCCAGGTTGGCAAGGATGTAGAGTGCAGGTACCCACGGATACCCCGCCGCGCGGTACGGGCGCGCTCGATCGGGATCGCGCCAGCGGAGAACGTAGAGCGCCGAGGTATCGGCGATGGTGGCGAGGACGATGGCGAACGTCGTGTAATCGAGCGCCTTCGGGAATTCGTCGAAGACCAGCACGAGCACGGTGGCCATCACCGCCTGCACGAGCACGGCGATCCACGGCGTCTGCGATTTCGCGCTGAGGCGCGCCGCGCCTCGGAAGAAGAGCCCGTCCGTCGCCATCGCGTAGGCGATGCGTGGCCCGACGAGGACGTTCGCGTTCAGGCATCCGAAGATCGACACGAGCATGATGCCCGCGACGAGATCGCTGCCACTCGGCCCGAAGAGAACGCGCCCCGTCTGGAAGCCGACCGGCGGTCCCTGGTCGGTGTTGGAGAGCGCCTCCATGCCGAGCGCGTAGATATAGGTGCCGTTCACGAGGAGGTAGAAGGCCGTGCAGATGCCGAGCCCGATGAACAGCGAGCGCGGGAGGTTCTTGCCCGGATTCGCGATCTCGCCGGCCACGTACACGCTGGCGTTCCAGCCGAGGTACGAGAACAGCACGGGCGAGAGCGCGACACCGAAGCCGCTGAACGTCGCGGTGCCCGTCGAGAAGAACGGCTCGTGCGCCGCGCGCGCATGGCCGATGATCGGCCCGATGAAGACGATCACGATCAGCGCCGCCACCTTGAGGTAGCCCGTGACCGTGTTGAGCCCCGCGCCGGCCTTGGTCGCGTACGCGTTGACGATGGTGGCGACCCAGATGACCGCGATGGCGACCACGATCTTCGATGTCGGCCCCAGCGTCACGAAGCTGGAGAGCGAGATGGTGAACCCGAGCGCGAGGGTGGCGACGGTCCCCGCGAAGATGGCGAAGAACGAGAGCCATCCCACGAGGAAGCCCGCCATCGGGTGGTAGGCGGCGCGCAGGTAGACGTAGTTGCCGCCCGCGCGCGGGAACATCGCGCCGAGCTCGGCGTTCGCGAGCGCGCCGGCGAGGGCGAGGATGCCGCCCACCACCCAGGCTGCGCAGAACCATCCCGGCTGCGGGAGGAGCTTCGCGACTCCGCCCGGGGTCAGGAAGATGCCGACGCCGATGACCGAGGAGACGACGAGCATCGTCGCGTCGCGCAGCGAGAGGACCCGCGGCAGCTCGCCGGGTTGGTGGTCGCCGCTCTCGCTCTTCTCGCCCGTCTCGGCCATCGCGGAGCCACTCTATTCCCGCTTCGCCCGCTTCACCAGAGGACGTCCTGGTCCTCCACCACGCCCGGCAGGCCCTCGACGTAGACGTCGCGGCCATCGATGCGGAGCGTCCCCGTGAATGCGCCGACGGGCTGCACGAAGCGAGACTTCACGAGCCCGAGGTTGGTGTTCTGCGCGTGGATGCCGCCGGGCTCGAACGCCAGATCGATCCCCTCGCCGACGAGGCGCCACTGGCGCATCGGCTGCCTGACGTCGAACTCGAAGCGCGGCTCGGCGAGCGGGAACACCTTGCCGCCCAGGAACGCGGCGCACTCGGCCTCGCCGACGAAGCCCTGGATCAGGTTGAAGCCCAACGGCTCGCCCGACCGGGTCTTGCCGAGCCCGAAGGCCCAGCGCCACTTCGTGTGACGCGGCAGAAGGCCGTGCGTGTAGTCGTATCCGGCGGTCCCTCCGTCGAGGACCACCTCGCGATTGCCGCAGCGCGCGCGGCCGCGCATCGCGAGCAGCGCGCGCTTCTCGGTGCCGTTGACGAGACCGTCGCCGAGGTCCGCGATGGCGGTGATGGCCGGCGGACCGGAGCCCTCCTCGATGG
>JAYTZB010001681.1:0-1648 GCA_043742085.1 Polyangiaceae bacterium | reverse complement strand
CCAGTCCGCGGTCTTCAACGCGGTCCTCGACGCGCGCGTCGCCGACGGCACGTGGAACAAGGCGGTGCTCGGCGATCTCCTGAAGAAGGAAGACACCGGCGGAATCTTCGTCTGCACGGACGTTCAGGCCGACCTCGAGCGCGCGGACCGCGGCGAAGTCTGCCCGACCGGACCGATCGTCGGCGCACGGATGAGGTCTGCAGAAGGCGCCATCAAGGAGCTCGAGGAGCGGCTCGCCGCCCCGTTCCTGGAGGGCGTCGATCTCGAACGCGCGCGATCCCTCGGAGAAGGCACGAGAAGGGCACTAAGGCTACGGGTGACCGGCTGCTCAGTCGCACAAGTGATGAATAGTAAAGGTGTTCCCGGCGACGAAGAGAGTGCGAATCGGAAGCAGCCGGGCTCGCTGCGTGTTCAATTCGTGCTACCCAAAGGGGCCTACGCAACGACCGTTCTCGCCAACGCTTTCGACTTGATCGACGGCTCGCGCGACGGGAAACCAGGAAGCACGCCGGGCGCCTCCGACACCGAAGACGGCGAAACCGACACCGCGTCAGACGCCAAGGCAGAGGAAGAATGATCGAGAGAGTGAAGAGCGCGATGGTCGGCCTCGGGGCCGGCTGGGTCCTCATCTTGATGTTGGTCCTCAGCGTCGTCTCGCTCGCGGTCATGCTCGAGCGCGCCTGGCTCTACTGGTCGCTGCGCGACGACGTCCCGACGCTGATGCGCGACCTCGGACGCCTGCTCCGCGCCGGTGATCTCGATGGTGCTCGCAAGCGTCTCGAGGCCTCACCGAGCGCCGAGGCCGCGGTCGTCATCGCCGGCATCGTCGAGGCGGGCATGGGCGCCGAGGCCGCCGAGGAGGCGATGCTCGGTGCGAGCGCCCTCCAGAAGCTGAAGCTCGAGAAGCGCCTCACGTTCCTCGGCACGCTCGGCAACAACGCTCCGTTCATCGGGCTGCTCGGAACGGTCATCGGCATCGTCGGCGCGTTCGACGAGCTCGGTAAGCAGAAGAACGCCACCATGACGGCGGCGGCGAGCTCGGTCGCTCCCGAGGCGGTCATGACCAACATCTCGGAGGCGCTCGTCGCTACCGCCGTCGGTCTGCTGGTCGCCATCCCCGCCGTCGCCGCGTTCAACTGGTTCAACCGCATCGTGCGCGCGACCCTCGCGAACACCGACGCCCTCAGCCACGTCCTCCTCGCACACCTCAAGGCGACGGGAACGGGCCCCGACGTCGAAGCGGCGATCGAGACGGCGGCCGCGCGCGGCGACCGCACCAGCAAGACCTCGCGTACCCCCAAAGACGTGGACGACAACTGATGGCGGGCGGTGCCAGCGACAACTCGGACGATTCGATCACGGGGATCAACGTCACCCCGCTGGTCGACATCACGCTCGTGCTCCTCATCATCTTCATGGTGACGGCGAAGCTGATCGTGTCGAAGTCGGTCCCGCTCGACCTGCCAAAGGCCGCGTCCGGCGCGGACATCCAGACGGTTTACAGCATCGTCCTCGCCGCCGATGGGACGACTCAGATCGACAGCAAGACGGTCGCAAGCGACGACGTGATCCTCGGGTCCGCCCGGTCGGCGCACGAGAAGAACCCCGAAATTCGCGCGATCATCAAGGCGGACAGCGCCGTGCCGCA
>JAYTZB010001680.1:0-2395 GCA_043742085.1 Polyangiaceae bacterium | reverse complement strand
CCGCTCACGACGTCGGGCATGTGCGGCGTCAACGTGAAGGGCCTCATCAACGCGAACATCACCAACGTGGTTCGCAAGCCGGACGGCGTGACGGGCACCGCGCACGTCAGCGGCGCGCCGTGGACCTCGCCAGGCGCGCCGGCCAACTGCGAAGGTGACGTCGAGTTCAAGTTCACCTTCACGAAGAAGACGAGGGGGCCCTCGGCGCGTCGCACGACCACTACCACGTGGTTCCTCGACCGCGTGAAGCTCACCGCCGTCCAGACCAGGGGCGTCGTCTTCAAGCCGATCGACGAGAGCTCGAGCGACGACGACGAGAACTGACTGTTCTCATCGACTGCGCTTCGCGTGCTCGCGGAGCAGTCGATGCAGCTCGCTCGCGGCGGGCGGCAGACGGTCCCGACCGCGATGCACGAGGTAGAGTGAACGCACGATGGGCGTCGACGGTGAGTCGAGGATCACGAGCTGTCCTGCGGCCACGTCGCGCTCGACCGCGCGGCGACTGAGGAGCGACACGCCGACGCCCGCGCGCGTGTTGCCCTTCACCGCCGCGATGCTCCCGAGCTCCATCGCGATCGGCACCCCCGGGAAGTAGTGATCGACGAGCGTCCGCGTCGTCGCGCCCTTGGCGAACGTCACGAGCGGCGCCGTCTTCGCATCGACGCCCGGGGCGCCCACGAGGACGATCTCGTCGTCGACCCACTTCTCGCGTGCAAGCCCGGCGCGCGCTGCCGGCAGCAGATCGCCGCCGGCCCGGCGGAGGACGCGCGCCAGGATCACGAGATCGAGATCACCGGCCTCGAGCGCATCGAGGAGGTCCTCCGGATCCGCCTCGCGCAGGAGGATCTGCACGCCGGGATGCGCCGCCCGGAGCTTCGCGAGCGTGCGCGGCAGGTAGTACGTGCAGACCGTCGCTCCTGCGCCGACGCGGACCGAGCCCACGGTCAGGCCCATCACCTCGGCCACCGCCCGGCGCCCCTCCTCCACGGCAGCGATCGCGGCACGTGCGCGCGGGAGGAGCGCTTCACCCGCAGCCGTCAGCGATGCGCCGCCCGGCCCGCGATCGAGGAGCCTCGCGCCCATCTGCGCCTCGAGGCGCTTGATCGACGCCGTGAGGGCGGGCTGCGAGACGTGCGCGTGCCGAGCCGCCGCGGTGAACGTCCCGTGCTGCGCCACGAGCGCGAAGTGGCGAAGCGGCTCCAGCACCCCTCGAGCGTAGCGCTACCATAATGTTTCATGATGGAAATCATCACATGAATCGATTGGATTGATGACGGCGCGGGGCCCACTCTCCTCTCATGACGGTCGCGCTGGCACTTCTCGGACTCTGCGCAGGGGCGCTTACGACGCTGGCCGGGCAGGGTGGCGGGCTCTTCCTGCTGCTCGCCCTCTCCGTGCTCGTCGGCCCACGCGCCGCGCTCGCCATCACCGCGCCGGCGCTGCTCCTCGGCAACCTCCACCGCGCGATCCTCTTCCGGAACGCCATCGACCGCGGAGTCGCCGGGCGCATGATGCTCGGCGCGGTGCCCGGCGCCTTCGCCGGGGGCTTGCTGGCGGGAGCTCTGCCCGAGTGGACGCTCCAGGTCATGCTCGTGGCCATCACCGCGCTGGCGATCGCACGCGCGCTGCGGTGGTTGCGCTTCGACGTCCCGCGCTGGGCGCTCGCACCGTCCGGCTTCGTGATCGGCTCGATGACCGGCACCGCGGGAGGAGCCGGCGTGCTCTTCGCGCCGGTCATGCTCTCGGCGGGTCTGACCGGTCGTGCGTTCATCGGTACCATCGCCACCGTGGCCTTTGCGACGCACGCCGGGCGCGTCCTCGCCTACGCATCGAACGGGCTCTTCAGCGCCGAGCTCCTGGTGCCGATCCTGGTGGTGTCGGCCGCGATTGCCGCGGGCAATGCCGTGGGGGAGCGCGTTCGTGCGCGCCTCTCGGACCTCACCACGACGCGCCTGGAATACGGCGTCCTCGTGATTTGTGTCGCCGTCTCGCTGGGCGGTCTGGGCTGAAGCGATCGCACGGCTTGACCTCCCGGCATGAACCTCCGATCCTCGAAGATCGATGAGCGTCCCGACCTCCACCGACCCCCGCGTGCAGGCCCAGAAGCGCGTCGGTCAGGTCCTCAATCACAAGTGGACCATCGATCGCCTGATCGACATGGGCGGCATGGCCTCCGTCTACGCAGCGACGCATCGCAATGGCAAGAAGGTCGCCATCAAGATGCTGCACCCGCACATCGCGGCGCACGAGGACGTGCGCGAGCGATTCCTGCGCGAGGGCTACGTCGCCAACCAGGTCGATCATCCGGGCGCGGTGAGCGTCCTCGACGACGACATCACGCCGGACGGCGCGCCGTTCCTCGTCATGGAGCTCCTCGAAGGAGACTCGCTCGACG
>JAYTZB010001679.1:0-3695 GCA_043742085.1 Polyangiaceae bacterium | reverse complement strand
GGCTTCTACCGCTGCCCGGTCGACAAGGCCTGTCGTTCGATCATGAACGTGGTCTGGCGGCTGCCGACCCCCGAGCTCGAGGAGACGTTCGTGAAGGAGGCGCAGGCCGCGAACATGGTCGGCCTCAAGGGGCACCGCTCCGTCGGCGGCATCCGCGCGTCGCTCTACAACGCCGTCGAGCCCGCGTGGGTCGAGACGCTCACGTCCTTCATGAAGGACTTCGCCAAGAAGCGAGGCTGAGGGCCTCGCGACGCGCGCGGATTCAGCCGCCGGACTTCTTCGCGGCCTTCGCCTGGTACGCCTTGAGCTGCTGCTCGAGGGCGTCGGCGATCTGCGGAGTGACGGCCCTGCCGCTGGCCCACTGCGAGGCCTTCACGAGCGTGGTCGACGCCGCTTCGGCGAGGTTCGCCCGGCGGTGACGCGACAGCTTCGAGAACTGCAGCTGCTGGTCGGTGGGGTTGTTACGGAGTGAGGGCTGGAGGAATCCGCGCATATCGGGGCGGTTTCTACCGGGTAACCACGCGGTTGTCGAGCGGGCTCTTCCTCAGAAGCCGAAGATCGAGAGCCCGCAGGCCTCTTTGGTGACGAGGGTGGTCGTCGCCACGTCGGGGGCCCTGGTGTCGTATTTCACGATCCCGGAGGCCTCTGCCTTGCCCGTGACCCGCGCGGCGCCGGTCGAACGCGCGAGCTCCTGGATGGCCGCGGCCACCGGTCCGAGGGCCTTCGCCTCGGCCTTCGCGAGCTTCTCGCAGGAAATCGGGAGCGTGCGCCACGCGGCATCGAGCCGGAACCCGAGGTCCGTGGGGGTGATGCTTCCGGTGACGTTCGCGACGAACGGCCCGATGGTGGCGGTCGTCTGCACGAGGTCGAGGGGTTTGCCGGGGAGGCCCGCCGCCGCCCCCTCGACCTTCACGTCGACGGGGCCCTTCAGGCCCTTCAGGTGGACGCCGAACAGATCGAGGCGCCCCTGGCCCTCGAGGCGAGTCGATGGGCTCTGTCCGCCCTCGACCTTCAGCTCGACCTCGGTGTCGGGATCGGCGGGAAGCCCGAGGTCGTCGGGACGGATCCCGAGGCGCGCGAACGGGGAGCGCGGGACCTTCACCGTCAGATGGGTCGCCGAGCTCTTGTTGTCGATTCCGCCGACGCCCCAGACGAGCAGCGCGCTCGGTCCGTCGGGAACGGGTGGGTCGAGGAGGACCCGGAGCCGCGCCGCGGTGGCGTTGCGCTCGAAGGAGCCCGCCCACGGACCGAACGACGTTCGCTTGGTCTTGATGTCGAAGTGGCCGACGCTCGCACGGATGTCCTCGGCGCCCACCGCCTTCGACTCGATCTCGGTGCCGAGCTCGCCAGCGTCGAGGCTCGTGCCCTCTCCGAGGAGGCCGGTCCACATGACGTGAGCGGCGACGATCGATACCTTTCGCGCGTCGCCGCCGCTGCCTGCGAGGCGCGCGCGGTTGTCGGCGTAGAGCGCGAGCAACGCCGGGCCGATGTCAGCGACGCTGCCGTCGAGCTTCACGTCGAGGCCGTGCACGCGGATCTCCTTCGCCGAGAATCCGCTCGCGAAGATCTCTTCGGCACGCACCTCGGCCCCGGGGACGCGCTGCGGCTTCGCGGTGATGCCGCGCAGAGAGATGCCGTTCAGCCCGATGCCCACGCGCTCGACCGTGAGATCGATGCCGGCCTCGCGCGCCGATGCGAGGATGCGATCGCGCACGATCATCGGCAGGAGCAGCAGCACGCCGGCGAGGACCACCACGATCACGACGATCAGGATGGCGAGCCTCGTCCATCCAGCGCCGCGCGCGCCTGCCGTGAGCGGCACTGCCTTCGTGGCTGGACCGACGTGACGCGGCGCCTCTTGCGCGGGTACCTCGTTGTCCGCGAAGGGAGCGGGCGTGGGCGCCGCAGCGGGCGCGGCGGCCTGGGCCTTCGATGACGACCCGCCGTTCGCTCGCGCAGCGCGCGGCGCGGGCGCGTCGTTCGGGGCGTTGCGGCGCGCGACGAGCGCCTTGACGTCGAGCATGCCGGGGCCGTCGGTATCGCGCGCATCGCGATCGTGCGCGTCGTCTCTGGCGTTCACCGCGGTCGGCGGCGACGATGCGGCCGGCAGGTCGAAGCCGATCGGCGCGGGCGCCGGGCCTCGAGCGACCGCAGGACCGGCGACGAGCGCAGACGCCGCCGCGGGAGCAGGCGCCTCGGCGCGCCGCTCGGCAGGAGCGGGCGCCGTGGGGCGCGCGCGATCGGGGAGCGGACCGAGCTCGGCGCTGAACGATGCGGTCGGCGACGCCCCAGGTGTGGGCGCCGAGGAAGATGGCGCGATGTTCAGCGAACGCGTCGCGAGCTGCGCGCGCCGCTGTACAGCGCCATCGGAGAGCGTCGAATTCACCCAGCTCACGACGTCGGCAACGTAGCCTTCTTCGTTGATCGCCGCCTCGATCGCGCTCTGCATCGCGAAGGCGGTCTGGTAGCGCTCGCCGGGATCGCGATCGAGCGCGCGCATCACGATGGCGGCGATGAGCGGCGGCACGTCGTCGGGTAGCGGTTCGGGCGGCGCTCCCGAGAGCAGGCGATGCAACGTCGCCGCGTCGTTGCCGGCGTCGAACGGCGGCCGTCCCGCGAGCATCCGGTACAGCGTGGCGCCCACGGCGAACACGTCGGTGTAGGGGCCGAGCTGCTCGCGCAAGGCCTGCTCCGGCGCCATGTAATGGAGCTTGCCCTTGAGCGAGCCCGCCGCGGTGTCGCCGCCGATCCGGTCCTTCGCGACCGCGATACCAAAGTCGATGACCTTCACGTCGCCGCGAACGCTCACGAGGATGTTCTGCGGGGACACGTCGCGATGGACGACGCCGCGAGGGTGACCTTGCGCGTCCTTGAGCGCGTGCGCGGCCTGGAGGCCCGCGCACGCATCGGCGATGATCCGTAAGGCAACTCCGGGCGGCACCGGCACCGAGCTCTTCGCGCGACGCGCAGCCGTCGTCATGAGCGCGCCGAGCGACTCGCCATCGACGTACTCCATCACGAGGTAGAGCATCGACCCGGACTCGCCGAGATCGAACACCTGCGCGACGTTTGGATGCTCGATCGCGGCCGCGATCTGCGCCTCGTCGAGGAACATGCTGCGGAACGCCGGGTTGTCGGCGAAGCGCGGATGGATGCACTTGAAGGCGAACAGCTTCTCGAAGCCGTGCTTGCCCTTCTGCCGCGCTACCCACACGTGCGCCATGCCGCCCTCACCGATGGGCGACACGAGCTCGTAGCGATCGACGAGTGTGCCGGGAGCGAGCACGGCCGGAGTATAGACGGGCGCGCTCGCCCACAACTGCCGTTCGAGCATCCGAACGTGGTATTTTCGGCGGCGACACATGCGGTCGGTCGTCGTCTCCACCAAGGTCAGCATGGCGTCTGCGCCGGCCGACGTCTGGCCGCTCATCACCGACACCGACCGCACGAACCGTCTCCTCCTCGGCAAACCCGCGGTCTACACGCCGATCGAGAAGGGCGTGAAGAGCAGCGCGCGCTTCGTCGCGGAGACGAGCGCCGCAGGCTTCGCGATGTCCTACGAGGAGGCGCCCTTCGAGTGGACGCTCAACAAGTCGTTCAGCGTCTATCGCAGGATGCGGAGCGGGCCGCTCCGCGCGTACACGTTCGGAATCACCCTCGAGCCGAACGGGGAAGGCGGCACGGAGGCGACGGTG
>JAYTZB010001678.1:0-2473 GCA_043742085.1 Polyangiaceae bacterium | reverse complement strand
GAGCGAACCACGTTCGTGGTCGCGCAGCGCATCAGCACCGTGCTCGAGGCGGACACCATCCTCGTCCTCGACAAGGGACGCATCGTCGCCGAGGGCACGCATCGCGAGCTGATGACGCAGTCCCCTGTTTACAGGGAGATCTACGACTCCCAGCTCGGTGGTGGGCTAGCTCCCGAGGGCGATGCGCCATGAACGCGCCGCCCATGCGTCCCGGCGGTGCCGGCGGTGCCGGAGGTCCCGGCGGCTTCGGCAACATCGCGCGCGCCAAGGATCCGCGAGGCACGCTCGCCCGCCTCGCGTCGTACTTCAGCGACTTCCGCGGTCGGCTCTACGTCGTAGGCGCCTGCATCGTCGTCTACACGATGCTCGGGCTCGTCGGCCCTTACCTGATGGGCGTCGCACTGGATCGCTTCATCGCCAGGGGTGACGGCGACGGGCTGGTGCGCATCGCGCTCCTCATGGTGGCGGCATTCGTGGCGAACAACGCCTTCCAGGCGGTGTCGAGCTGGCTCATGGCGGGCATCTCCCAGCGTGCGTTGAAGAAGCTGCGCCGGGGTCTCTTCGAGCACCTCCAGACGCTGCCGATGGAGTTCTTCGAGCGGCATCCCTCCGGCGAGCTGATGAGCCGCCTCACCAACGACATCGACGCCGTCAATCAGGCCGTCGCGCAGAACATCACTTCGCTGCTGGCGAGCGTCCTCACGATGATTGGCATTCTCATTGCCATGTTCGTGCTCGATGTATGGTTGGCATTGGCGTCCCTGTTGGTGGTGCCGATCATGATGGGGTTCACGCGCTGGGTGGCGGTCTTCACGCGGAAGGGCTTCAAGGAGCTGCAAAAGAACCTCGGTCAGCTGAACGGCGTGATGGAGGAGTCGATTGCCGGTCAGAAGATCGTCACCGTCTTCCAGCGCAACGAGTCGGTGATAAGGGCATTCCGGGCCGAGAACGAGAAGGTCTATCGCGCCGGCGTATATGCCAATACGTACGCTCTGCTGTTGATGCCGCTGGTCACGGTACTTGGCAATCTCTTCGTCATCGTCCTTGCAGGTCTCGGCGGCTGGCTGGCACTGGAGGGCCTCGTCAGCGTCGGCCTCATCGCCACGTTCATCAACTACGGTCAGAATTTCGTGCAGCCGCTGCGGATGCTCTCGAACCTCTACAACACGCTGCAGGCGGCGCTCGCCGGCGCGGAGCGCGTCTTCGAGATCCTCGACACGCCGTCCGAGACCGACGGCGCCGCCGAGCAGTCTGCGAAAGCGCTGCCGGTGGTCCGCGGCGACGTGCGCTTCGACCAGGTCACGTTCGGGTACCGCCCGGGCACGACGGTCATCACCGACATGTCCCTCGAGGCCAAGCCGGGGCAGATGGTGGCGCTCGTCGGGCCGACGGGAGCGGGCAAGACCACCATCATCAACCTGCTCACGCGCTTCTACGAGATCGGGAGCGGCACCATATCCATCGACGGCACCGACATCCGCGATCTGAAGAAGGCCGATCTCCGGCGAAAGCTCGGGCTCGTGCTCCAGGACACGTACCTCTTCGGCGACACGGTCATGGAGAACATCCGCTACGGCCGGCTCGACGCCTCGGACGACGACGTCGTGACCGCGGCAAAGATGGCGGACGCCGATCACTTCATCCGCCAGCTCCCCAGCGGCTACCACACGGTGCTGTCGGAGCGCGCCGGGAACCTGAGCCAGGGCCAGCGCCAGCTCCTCGCCATCGCGCGCACGCTGCTCGCCGAGCCGTCGATCTTGATCCTCGACGAGGCGACGAGCAGCGTCGACACGCGCACCGAGGCGCGCATCCAGAAGTCACTGCTCCGTCTGATGGAAGGGCGAACCAGCTTCGTCATTGCCCATCGCCTGAGCACCATCCGCGACGCCGATCAGGTCCTCGTCATCGACGGCGGTCGCATCGTCGAGCGCGGCACGCATCACGAGCTGCTCGCCCGCCATGGCTTCTACCATCAGCTCTACACGAGCCAGTTCAAGGGCCAGGAGCTCTGATCCGCGCTTCCCAGGTGATCGCGACGGTGCTCGCGAGGGTCGCGCTGACCGAGCAGTACTTCTCGACGGCGAGCTGCACCGCGCGCTGCAGCTTGTGATCGTCGAGGGCGTCGCCCCACGCCTCGAACACGAGCTTCATGCGGGTGAAGGGCGCAGGAACCGCGTCCGCCCGCACACCTTCGATCGCGACGCTCAGTCCTTCGAGGCGCTCCTTCTGCTTTCGCAGGATGTGCAGGACATCCATCGCGCTGCAGCTCGCCATCGACGAGAGGAGCAGCTCCATCGGGCGCATGCCGCGGCCTTCGCCGCCGATGTCCGGCGCGCCGTCGACGACCAGCGTTCCGCCGGAGCCTGCCGTTGCCTCGAATGCGGCGGGGCCGACCATCGCGAGCTCCACGCGCATCGTGGTCTCAGCCATCGGCGCTTCCGGGCGTCTTTTCCGCGCTCCCCGGCGTCTGCGA
>JAYTZB010001677.1:0-4557 GCA_043742085.1 Polyangiaceae bacterium | reverse complement strand
GAGCTCGCGGCGTATGTCGTCACGAACATGGCGATGGGGATCGTGCACACGTCGATCTGGGCGGAAAACAAGCCGTTCAACGATGCGCAGCTGCGCGACCAGGTGACGACGGCGTGCTGTCTGTACCTCGCGCAGGAGGGTGTGTCGTGAGGGTCGCGCTCGAGCGCCTCGACGCGCAGGGGTTGGTCGTCGATCTGCCTGGTACGAAGCAGGAGCGCATCGCGATCCGGTCGGCGACGCGCCTGCGTGGCGTGCTGGTGACCGGCGACGCGGGTGCAGGTGCGGCCGCCGCTGCCGGTGCGGGCGGGGAGCGGCTCGAGCTGTCGGAGACGACCGCCGAGACTCTGGTGCTCGACGCGCTGCGGGTCGTCCTCGACGACCTCCTTCTCTCGAATGCAGGCGGCGCCACGTTCCAAGGCCTGAGCGTTTCGCTCGTGCAGGAGGGCGCGTCGATCGCGCTGGAGGTGGCGTCGCGTTCGCTCGTGTGCGCGGATCTCGGGATCGCGGTCGCGGTCAACGACGTCGTGCTCGCCTTCGGGCTGAAGCTCACCGACGCGCGGCTCTCGGTGCGCGATGCGGAAGGGACGCTGAGCGCCGCCGGGGTCGAGCTCAGCGATTTTTCGCTACGCGTGGCTGATCTCCAGCTCGCATCGCCCGCGGTGAGCGGTCGTGACGTGACGATCCGTTGGGGCGCGAAGGGCTTTGCACTGGAGGCGGCATCGCTCGACGCAGCGGCGCTCGACGTGAGCAGCGGCGATGCTCGGGTCGCGCTCGGTGGCGTGCACGTCGATGCGCTGGCGCTCGATGGTCCGACGACCACGATGGGGCACGTCACGGTGGAGCGCGGGCGGGTGGCAGCGACCATCGCACCGCCGCCGGGGACCGCAAGCGCGACGACGGCGCGCGACGCAGGCGCGGGTGGTGCGCGGTTCTTGGACTGGCGTGCGCTCGACGGCCTGTCCGGCGAGATCGACGTCGACATGGAGGTGGACCTCACGGTGCCGCTGATTGGCCATCGCAAGGCCACGCATCGGTTCCGTGTGCCGATCGCCGGGGGCTCGCTCGATTATCGCGAGCTGGAGAGCAACCTCGCGGCGCTGGAGAATGCGCTGATCGATTTCTCGGTGAAGGACGGAGCCCTGCGCCTGGAGCGCGTGAATCCGCTGTTTCCTGCGCGCGGACACGGCAAGCCGATCGTGATCTGGGACCTCGACGCCGCCGACCTGGCGCTTGCCGAGCAGGAGCGCGTGCGCCTCGCGGTGCTGCCGAGCGCGCGCCTCGCCGACGGCGGTGGCGGTGGCGCTGGTGACAGCCACGAGCCGGAGGAGCCGTCGAAGAAGAGCAGCATCGCGCTGCGAAGGTTGGCGCTCCATCGCATCGACGTGAAGCTGGCGCTGACGCCGGTCGACGGCGCGCTGACGGGGCAATTCCGTCCGCGTCGCATCGGCTCGCTCGTCCTGCAAGGCAGCGTCGACCACGCCCCGGACGACGCTGGCGGCGGCGGCGCGGGCGGCGCGCAACGACCAGGCTCGGTGCTGGGCGAAGTGTCAGCGCTGGCTGCGTCGCTGGTCGCGTTGCCGCTCGGCGAGAACGTGCTCGATGCGACGAGCGTCGAGCTCACGAGCGCGTCGCCGATCGAGGTGACGTTTCTGGACGTCCATCCGACGAGCGTGAAGGTGGATCTGGCGGGATTGGCCGCCGATGTGATCAGGCTGTCGCCGCGCGTGCAGCGCTGATCAGCGTCAAGGCGCGGTCGGGGCGCCGAGCGAATCGATGCGAACGCGCGCGACGTTCGTGCGCGGCGGCTCGGTGGGAGTCGGCCTTTCTGCGACGAGGATGAAGACCTCGTCGCAGGTGACGGCGAGCGCTCGGCGCCAACCCCAGTCGACGTTGGGACCATCTGGGAGGCGCCACGCGTAACCGTCAGACAGGCGAATGAGCTGCGTGCCCGACGCGAATCCGCCGTCGCTCTTCACCTCCGCGGAGCGAGCGGCATAGCCGCAGCCGACGACGAACGGGCTCGTTCCGAATCCGTAGCCGCTGAGGTCCGAACGAAGGGCGCGTTTCTGGATCTGCGCGGGCTCGGTAGTGAAGGGGGAGACGAAGGCCGTGACGTTGGGGTAAACGCCGTTCGGCTGCGGGCGCTCGGTTCCCTCGATCCAGACCAGCTGCTGGCCGTCGGTGCCGAGATCGGCGATGCCACGTGTCGTGTCGTTACCGAAGGACAGGAGATCCTTTACGCCACCGACGTCGGTGAAGACCTTCTGCTTGTTGATGGCGTCGTCGTCGGACGCCCAGAAGAGCGTGGAGCCGAAGAAGAATTGGTAGTTCTGCGCGAGGCCGTTGTCCTGGCTCGATGACCAGACGTCCTTGATGGGCGAGCCGTCGTTCCACGAGAAGAGGCTCATCAGTCCGCCCGAGACCTCGAGCAGCCCCGGCGCGCCGGCGATGAATCCGCGTGTGAACGCATCGTGGTAGTGGCGCAAGACCTTCGGCCGGAGATCGTCGAGGCGACCGCCGATGGCGCCACCGCCATATTCGCTCAGCTCTCCCTTGGCCTCGCTGTCGAGAACTTGGAACGCATAAAGGTTGCCGTCGCTCGCCGCGCTATCCAGCACGCAATGGTCCGAGGCCTGCTCGCGGACTGCGACGAGAACCGCGCCGTCGACCTCGGCGACAAGACGGATCGTCCCGTCGAATTGGTACCGCGCGCTCATGAGCGCAACCGAGCCATCAGGACGCCGCAGGCCGCGCGTCGCAGGTGAAATCAGCTCGCCGCCGCCGGCGACGCCAGGCTTCCAATCGAGGACCATTTGCCGGCAGCTCTTAGTCGACGTTTCAGGGTTTGCGCGACAGGGCTCCCAACGGATCGGCGCGGGCAAATTCTCGCGTGCCCGTGGCACGAGGAATCCGCAGCTAAGGTCGTAATCGGCGTAAACGTCCCAGCCCTCGATGGGACTCGGATAGGTGGCATCCTCCGGGGGGAGGCTGCGGTCGATCCGGACGTCGGCAATCGGCCCGTCAGCCCCCGTAGCGGAGTCCGCTCCCGGGGCTGACGGCTCCGCCGAACATCCGCTTCCCGCCCGCACCAGCGCAGCACCGGCGATGCTGGCGAGCAAAAGCGAGACGGGTTTACGAATTCGCATCAGAAGAAGGAGGCGAGAGGATACCGGCCGGTTCCGCCGAGCAGGTTACCGCGGCGGAAGACCGACGTCACACGTCAGTCCGATCGGTCAAAATGCTGGACCCAGTTGCCCCAGCGGCCCGCGTAGCGGTCCCTCGGGAGCGGTGATCGGCGTCGTCCGTCCCCCTTTGTGCCGTGAGCGGCCCTTGCCTGGCGCTCCAACTTTTGATATTATCGCTTGAATTCAAGATGGCAACTTGTGCAATGCAGCTGGAAATGAAGGCCGTCGTCGAGGCGCCGTTGCGGCCGGTCGCCAAGACCTGGGGAGGAAGGCGCGCCGGCGCGGGTCGGCCCAAGAAGGCTGTCGGGGACCGCACGTTCGTGCCTCATCACACCCGGCCGGCGCACAAGAAGCGGCACCCGGCCCACGTGACGTTGCGCGCGCGGAAGGGCCTGCCGTCGTTCCGTCAGGAGCGCGTCCATCAGATGCTGCGCTGCGTGATGCAGCGCCAGGTGGAACGCCGTTACGGGAGCGACTTCCAGGTCGTTCACTACTCGGTGCAGTCGAACCACCTGCACTTGATCGTCGAAGCCACCGACAAGCGGGCCATGCGCGCGGGTGTAAGCGGCCTCGTCATCGCCTTCGCGAAGCGGCTGAACACGATCCTCGCGCGCCTCACCGGTAAGGTGTGGGGCGATCGCTATCACGCGCGCGAGCTCGAGACGCCGCGCGAGGTGCGCAACGCGCTCGTCTACCTCCTCCAGAACTACAAGAAGCACGGCTTCACGATCCACGGCCCGGTCGTGGACGACTATTCGTCGGCGCCTCGCTTCGCGGGATGGACCATGGCCGTCGTCACACGGCCCGACGCCACCAAGGATCCATGGCCACCACGCAAGCCTCGCACGTGGCTCCTCGACGAGGGCTGGACGCGACGCGGCCGCCTCCGCCCCAGCGAGGGCCCTGCGTGAACGAGCGCGTCTGACTTCTTCTCACTCGCGCGTCGGCGCGGTCGGCGGCCCCGCGTTAGCTCCGCGCGCGCTCGGGTCGACCGCGTTCGCCTCGCTCACGCGACCGCGGTCGCCTCGCTCACGCGTAGTGGACCCTCACCGTCTCGATCACCACCTTCAGCGCGCGCTGCACCATCTCGGTGCTCTCGTGGCGGATCACCACGAAGCCATCGCCCTCGTAGCTGTCCGCCTTCGTCGCGCCGATCACCGGGAGCTTCGCCTCCGCGATCCACTTGCCCACCGCCTCGTTCGCCTCGTGCACGCCCGTGACCGAGACGATCCGCCCCTGGCCCATGCCGCGCAAGAACGCGCAGCCCACCGCGTACTTCCGCTGCCACGGCGCATCGAGCTCGCCGTCGACCACCGCGCGCGCCCACGCGCGATAGGGATCGATGCCGTGCGCCAGGCCCGTCATCAGCGAG
>JAYTZB010001676.1:0-2472 GCA_043742085.1 Polyangiaceae bacterium | reverse complement strand
GGCCACGTCGTGCAGCTGAAGGACCTCCTGCCGCTCGCGTTCCGCCTGAAGAATTGACGGCGAACGGCATTTTCTCGGCTCCCCTTCGTCGGCCTTCGTCGGCCTTCGTCGCCTTTGCGGTACCTGTAGGTCGTGGGCCGTGGCCCCCAACGTAGCGGGGGGGCCGCCCCTGTCGTCAACTTGCAGGCTGCACGGAATGCGCTGATCTCCCTGGAAATGAGGGCCAGCCGACTCAGTACATCTCTGGCGTGACTCCTGCTCTCATCGAGGTGCCGCCATGAGACACCTCAGCCGACTCGGGATGTTTGGACTCGCGCCGCTCACCCTCGTGCTCGGCGCCGTCGCCGTACCCGGCGCCGCCTCGCTCGCCGCATGCAGCGACTCCGCTGCGTCGGACGCGGGCCCCGGCGTCAGCTCGGTCCTCTTCATAAGGAGGCAGCACACGTCGGTCACGGATCAAGGCGTGAGCGTCGACGTCGCCGGCGGCAACGGCCAGGTCCTCGACTACGACCGCTACGTCCCGGGCGGCTCGCTCGTGCTGCTCTCGCCGGCACGTCCCGACGGCACGCTCAAGAACATCACCGCCGACTACCCGACCGCCGACTTCAACGGCGCTGACGTCTCGTTCGACGCGCAGCAGGTGGTCTTCTCGATGAAGCGCGATCCGCAGGACCGCTATCACATCTACACCGCGCAGCTCGTGCCGGGCGGCGACGGCAAGTTCGAGGTCCACCAGAAGACCGGCGGTGATCGCGACGACATCAACCCCATCTACCTGCCGGGCGCTCGCATCGCCTTCGTGACGAACGAAATGTACACGGCGATGGGAAC
Source organism: Polyangiaceae bacterium (assembly GCA_043742085.1). GTDB lineage: Bacteria > Myxococcota_A > Polyangia > Polyangiales > Polyangiaceae > Labilithrix. The sequence continues at coordinate 1,641 of JAYTZB010001676.1, read as the reverse complement.
CCGCGCCGACGAGTACGAGCACGGCCGCGCCGTCACGCAGCTCGCGACCATCTCGGTCGACGGCGGCGACGCCGATCGCCGGCTCGCCTCGCAGAACCTCTCGCACACCGTCGCGCCCTGGATCCGCCACGACGGCAAGATCGGGTACTCGCGCTGGGAGCACCTCGGCGGCGTCAACGACGTGAAGCTCTTCGCGGCCAACCCCGACGGCACGCAGATGCTCGCGGTCGGCGGCCAGCACGGCAAGCCGTCGAACGCGCTCTTCAGCGTGCGCGAGATCTCGCCCAACGTGATGATCGGCATCGCTACCACGCGTAACCGCACCATCCACGCCGGCTCGCTCATCAAGATCGACTCGAGAAACACGGCTGATCCGGTGTGCATGGACGCGAAGGCGGACCAGACCGGACACGCGTGCCTCGACGAGGAGAACACGCAGTACGAGCTCCTCACGCCCGACGTCCCGACCGGCAACGGCCCCTCGCCCGTCGGTCGCTATCGCGAGCCGTCGATGCTGCCCGACGGTCGCATCCTCGTGTCGTGGGCCGACGGACCCGTCAACGATCTCTCCGAGCAGTCGGTCACGCCGCCGGACTTCGGCGTCTACATCTACGATCCGGTCACGAAGAAGAACGACCTCATCTTCAACGACCGCGGCACGTGGGAGCTCAACGCGCTCGCCGTCGCGCCGCGCAAGGAGCCGCCGGTCATCGGCGACCTCGTCAGCAAGAACCAGGATCCCGGCACGCCGGTCCGCATCGGCTCGCTCGACATCAAGAAGACGAGCCTCAAGGACACCGTGAAGGGCGGCCAGTACGGCGACAAGGGCGTCGGCCTCGACGTCGCGCTCAAGGACGCCGTGAAGGTCCGCGTCATCGAGGGCTTCTCGAGCGAAGGCGCGAAGGGCGTCTCGATGTTCGGTCTCACCATGGACGAAGGCGCCGCCATCCTCGGTGAGGCCACCGTCGAGCCCGACGGCAGCTGGCTCGCCGAGATCCCGCCGTTCATCCCGGTCCACCTCCAGCCCATCGACAAGTGGGGCATGGCCATCCGCAACCAGCGGCTCTGGATCCAGGGCATGCCCGGCGAGGATCGCCGCTGCGTCGGCTGTCACGAGCAGCGCTCGGGCGTCGGCGCGCCGAGCCTCGGCCAGAACCCGACCGTCGCGGAGCAGCGGCAGGCGCAGCAGTTCGTGCAGCCGATCGCCGAGCGCCTGGAGTTCCCGTGGGCGCTCGACCTCGCCCAGTATCCCGACGCGAAGGCGAAGACGGTCGTGCAGGACCTCCTCGACAAGAAGTGCGTGTCCTGTCACTCGGGCGGCTCGAACGATCCGTTCGCGGGCAAGAGCTACACGGTCACGTCGACCACGCCGGCGACCGGCGCGTCGAAGGCCTTCGTCATTCCCTACCTCGATCTCTCGAACCGCCCCGTCACCGTCCTCTACGATCGCAAGATCTCGACGTACCCCGCGTCGTACGTGTCGCTCTTCTTCCCGGCCACCATGGAGCTCGGAATGGGCAACGCGAAGCCGACCGGAGACATCCCGCCGAAGTGGGCCATCGTGAACAACGCGCGTGAATCGCAGCTCATCAAGAAGCTGAACGTGAAGGCGGCCGACGGCACCTTCGCCTACGGCGTCCC
>JAYTZB010001675.1:0-6154 GCA_043742085.1 Polyangiaceae bacterium | reverse complement strand
AGCCGCGCTTGAACCGCGTCGCACGTGCCGACCGGCACCGTGCTCTTCACGACGACGACCGCCTGCCGCTTCGCGACGCGCGCGATGGTGTCGGCGACGGCCATGACGGCGCTGAGGTCGGCGGCGCCTTCGGGACCTGGAGGCGTGCCGACGGCGACGAAGTAGGCGTCCGCCTCGTCGAACGGGGAGGGGATGGCGGTCGCGAAGTGGAGACGTCCGCCGCGCTGGTTGCGATGGATCAGATCGGCGAGACCGGGCTCGTAGATCGGGATGTGACCCTCTTCGAGCTTCGCGATCTTCTCGGGATCGATGTCGTAGAGAAGGACCTCGTGGCCGAGATCGCTGAGCCCCGTCCCCGTGACGAGACCAACGTAACCTGCACCGAATACGACGAGCCGCATGTGCTCGTCTTCTTAGTGGGATGCCCGGATCAGGGCAACCCTGGGACGTTGAGCTTGATCGAATAAAGCCCCGTCCGGGCGGTGATGTAGAGCGTCCTGCCGTCGGCGCCGCCGAAGGTGCAGTTGCTTGGGACCATCGGGACGGTGATGGTCCCGAGGCTTGCGCCGGCCTTGTCGAAGACGACGATGCCGTCCGTGCCGGCGACGTAGATGTTCCCCGCCTTGTCGACGGCCATGCCGTCGCCGCCCGTCACGGTCGCGAACTGCGTGTCGTTGCTGGGCGTGCCGTCGGCCGCCACGGACCACACCGTGACGACGTTCGCCGTCGTGTCGACGACGTAGAGCTTGTTGCCGTCAGGCGAGAGCGCGATGCCGTTCGGCTCCGTGTCGTAGTCCTTCACGAGCGAGACCGTGCCGCCCGGGTCGACGCGGAACACCGACTGCTTCGGCTGGCGGGGCGTCGCCGCGTCTTGATCGGCGCCGTAGTCGGGATCGGTGAAGTAGACGTTGCCGTCGGCGCGCACGATGACGTCGTTCGGCGAGTTGAACGGATTGCCGTTGTACTCCGAGGCGATGGTGGTCTTCGCGGCGCCCATCATGGCCGCGCTGCGCACGACCGAGCGTGTGCTCCGGCTCTCGCACGTGACGAGGCGCTCTTGCGGATCGACCGCGTTGCCGTTGGGGCCGTTGGCGGGCGTGCGGAAGACCGTCGTCGTGTTACCCGCGCCGAGCTCGTAGATGACGGTGGGCGACGACTGGATGTCGCCGAAGAGAAGGCGCCCGCCGATCCACACGGGGCCTTCGAGGAACTTGAAGCCGCCCTTCACGAGGGTCGCGGCGAGCGGTGACACGCCGTCGAGCGGATGGCCGAAGCCGGTGGGCCCCGCGTCGATGCTGCCGCCTTCCGATCCGGGCTTGGTCGACGAATCGCCGCTCGGCGCGCTCCCGTCGTAGCAAGCCTCGCTGATGCAGCCGCTCGTGCGCGGCGCGGCGTCAGGGCCGGTCGTGGTGCAGGCCATGCCGATGGCGGCGCCGCCGGCGGAGGCGAAGAGGACGAGCATGGGCCACTTGCGCTTGATCATGTCAGCCTCCATTCGCATCGTAGCACCCGGTCGGCGATCACGAGCCGCGTCTCCTGCGGGCCCAGGCTACGGGCTCGGCGCGGCGAGCTTGCCGTCCTCGGCGATGACCACACCGTCGACGCGAACGGTTCCGCGTACCTGGCACGCCGCGAACGATGTGCGCGCGGTCCACGTCGCGCCGGTGTGCTTGCCCATCGGATCACCGAAGACGAGGTGGAGGCCGGGCCGGTTCTGATCGACGCTCACGTCGCCCGTGGCCTCGGTCACGCCGCTGTTCACCCCGATCACGACGAGCCCGATGTGATCCGAGTTGGGCGCGACGTGCAGCATGTTCTCGATGTCGCGCACGAGGTGGGGACACTTCGGAGCGATGACGTTCATCACGCGGCCGTTCGAGATCTCGAAGATGACGGGCTCGGGCAGCAGCCCTTCACGTGCACCGAAGTACTCACCGACGCTCGCGGTCGCCGCGAACGTTCCGGAGATGCTGTCCGGGCACGTGATGATCGAGCCCGCCGGCAGCGTGACCGTCTCGCCCGCCTCGACGCGTCCGAGCCGCGCCAGCCAGCGGCGGCTGGCCGCGGTCTTGATCGACAGCTTCGTCCCCTCGGGGCTCTCGCACGTGATCTCGGCAGCCGTCTCGAGGCGGCGCTCGATCGCGCGACCCTGCTCGCGCAGCACGGCGAAGTCGAGCGCGAGACCCGTCGCGAAGGCGAGGGGACTGATGCCGGCCATGTTCGCGTGCCGGCCCTTGCAGGCCGCAGCGACGTGGAGGAGCTGCTCGCGCATCGAGAGCTCGGCATGGGGCGCCGATGCGACGAACGCGCTCGCCTGCGCGGAGAGCATGGCGCGACGCACGCCGTCGGGAAGCACCTTGTGCGGGCGCTCGCCCGAGTGGTTCGTCGAATAGCTCCGCAGCTGATCGAGACGGAGCGCGGACACCTCGGCGCCGGCGTCGCGCCCGGCGGCTTCGAGCGCGGCGAGCATCGGCTGCGATTCAGCGTCGCCGACTGCGACGAAGCGCTCGCCCTTCACGAGACGCAAGCAGGTGCGGACGAGCACGTCCGCTCCGCGCCGCAGCTCTTCTTCGCCGATCTGCCTCATCCGGAGGTCGCAGCGTACACGATCACCAGTGGATCCATCCTGCGCTCGTCGCGGCCACCAGAAGCGCCGCGACCAGGGCGACCTCGATGGCAAAACGGGCTGATTTCTTGAGGATGCGATAGCCGACGACCACCAGCACCGCCGCGACGAGGAGCGTCGGCACCCCCGTGTGGAGCGACAGCCAGCGCACCGCGAGCCGGCCGGCGGCCGAGAGCGTGCTCCAGGGCATGGTCCACAGGCGGATCAACACCGGCGGATCGTCGCCCGGACCGCACGATCCGCCAACTTCGCGCCGAAGCGACCTCGTCGGTCCGCCAGGGCTCGGCTAGAGTGCCGCGCCATGAAGCTCGAAGACCTCAAGATCATCATCACGGGCGGCGCTCAGGGCATGGGCCGTCATTTCGCGCTGCGGCTTGCCGAGGCGGGCGCTCAGGTCGCGGTCGGCGACGTCAACGAGGTCGGCCTTGCGGAGACGCTCGAGGCCGCCAAGACCGCGACCAAGGCCGCCAAGGGTGCCGTGCACGCGCGCCGCCTCAACGTCGCCGACGAGGCCGATGTGGCTTCGTTCGTGGCGTGGGCGCACGGCGCGATGGGCGGCCTGAACGGGCTCGTCAACAACGCCGGCATCCTCCGGGACGGCTTGCTCGTGAAGAAGGACCGCGAGACCGGCGCCATCAAGGTGCTCTCGAAGGAGCAGTGGGATGCGGTCATCGGCGTCAACCTGACCGGCGCCACGCTCATCACCCGCGACGTGGTCGCCAAGATGCTCGAGACGAACCAGCGCCCCGGCGTCGTCGTCAACATCTCGAGCATCGCGCGTCATGGCAACCGCGGGCAGTCCAACTACACCGCGGCGAAGGCCGCCCTCGCGGCGAATACCGTCACCTGGTCCAAGGAATTCGCGTCCTTCGGCGTGCGCGTGGGCGCCGTCGCGCCGGGGATGATCGAGACGCCGATGACGCAGGGCATGAACCAGAAGGCGCGCGACGCCCTGGTCACCGCCATCCCGGTCGGTCGCATCGGGCTGCCCGAGGACATCTGGCTCGCGGTGAAGTTCGTCCTCGAGTGCGACTACTTCAACGGCCGCACCATCGACGTCGACGGCGGCTTGTCGATGTGATCGGCGGCACGTCGCACTGACGCGGCGCGTTACAATTTCCTTTGACTACCGCAAAAAGGCCTTGCGAGACAGGGAGTTGTCCGTCAAGAGTGAGAGCTGGGCTCTGTGACGGCTCTGTGAACTTTCGATGGCGATCGCCGAACTAACCGAAGAAGCATACGTCGCTCGTGAAGCGGCGACCGAGGGGGCCGGAAGGGTTCGTGTCGCGGTCCATGACGCGTCGCGGATCGAATGGTCGCTCTCCGTCCCGCTGCCGAAGGAGGCTGCGCTCGATTACTCGCTCCGCGTCGAGATGCAGATCCCGCAGAACACGTTCGTGCGCCACGCACCGTGGGATCAGATGCAGGCATTCACGCGCCTCGACGGTCCTGCCGCGACGCCCGAGCGCAACGGCGATGCGGTGTCGATCGATCAGCTTCGTCGCGGTGCGCTCGCCATGGCGAGCCAGCTCGCGCGCGCGAGCGACGGCTTCTCGCGGCACTGTCGGCTGGCGGGCTCGCTCTTCGCGACCGCGGCGCACAGCGAGCTCGAAGACGCGCTCACCATCTGGATCGAAGCCGCGGTTCGCATCTCCGAGGAAGCGCGAGAGCGGCTCACGAAGGCACCGGACATCGAGCCCGCCGAGCTGAAGCGCGAACGAAAGCTCGTCGACGAGTACATCAGCGTGCGGCTCCTCGAGGCGCTGGCCGGAGCGGAGCGCGGGCTCTCGCAGCTCGCGCAGTCGAAGTCGCCGAATGCGGTCCGCATCCAGCCAGTCGTCGCGGCGGTCGAACGCCGACTCGCCGAGGTGCTGTCCGACGAGCTGACCTTCCGTGAGCGACACGGCTTCAACAACGCCGATCCCACGTCGCCGCAAGCGCTCGAGCGTTACCTCGAGCGCTCGAGCCGCTTGAAGAAGCACTTCCAGGAGGTGCTCTTCCTCGACCCCGAGACGTTCCACGTCGCGGAGCGCGCCTACCACTGGATCGCTGGCTTCGTCGCGGTCGTGGCCTCGACGTGGGCCTTCGCGTGGCAGCTCGCCCTGGCGAACCGCGCGAGCTCCGCGCAGACGTTCAGCACCGGCCTTCTCACCCTCGCGCTCATCGCCGGCGTCGTCTACGCCACGAAGGACCGCATCAAGGAGATCGGTCGCAACTGGATGACCACGCGCGTGCATCGCGTGTGGGGCGCGCAGCGCATCACGCGTTATCGCGCGCCGGCGCGGCGCCTACCCGGCCGCGACATCGTCGTCACCGCCCGCGAGTCGTTCGACCAAGGCGTTGCGAACCTCCCCGATCCGCTCAACCCGGAGAGCGGCGCGACCGTTCCGTTCACCATCCTCTCGTACGAGCACAAGGGGAGCGTGGTCCCCCACGCGCAGCTCCTCGAGTCCGGCGTGCGCCGCGTGAAGCACGTCTTTCGCTATGACCTCTCGCCGATGTTCGGCCGCCTCGACGACGCGATGAAGCCCGTGCCCGTCCTCGACGAGGTGAGCCGCAAGGTCCGCTTCATCGATGCGCCGCGCTGCTACCGCGTTCCGATCCGCGTTCGTGTCGAGTGCGGCGGGCACACGTACGAGGAGCAGTCGACGCTCGTGCTCCACAAGCGTGGCCTCGAGCGCCTCGACCGGGACGACGAGGACAAGCCGTCGAATCCGTCTCTCGCCGAGATCGGTATCGAGCCGGGCTGAGCCCGGGGTATGGTCCGCGCGTGATTCACGAATCACGCGACCGCGCGCGGATCTGGCCGTATTTCCGGCAGGAGCACGTCCTCTACGAGGACGAGGACGTGATTGCCGTCCACAAGCCGGCGGGCGTGCCGAGCCAGGCCGCCGATCCGGATCGACCCGACGACCTCGTCACGCGGCTGCGCGCGTTCCTCGCGGCGCGCGATGGCAAGCGCGATCCGTACCTCGGCACGCACCAGCGGCTCGATCGCGACACGAGCGGCGTCATCCTGTTCACGAAGCGTTCCGAGGTGAACGCGGCGCTCGCGAAGCAGTTCGAGGGACGCACGCTGAAGAAGCACTACCTCGCCGCGGTCACCCGCTGGCCGGAGCGCATGCGCGAGGCGACGCTCGACGACGTGCTGCGCAAGGGCGACGGCGGGCGCATGGAGGTGATCGCGGTGCAGCGCGGTCGCGGTCGCGGAGGCGTCGTCGTCGGAGGCGGCGGCGGGCAGCGAGCGGTGACGCAGGTGCGCGTGCGCACGCGCAAGGACGACCGTGCGCTGCTCGAGCTGCGCCTCGAGACCGGGCGAACGCACCAGGCCCGCGTGCAGCTCGCGCATGCCGGCGCACCCATCGCCGGCGATCCGCTCTATCACGGCGCGCTCGCGCCGCGGCTCATGCTCCACGCCGCCGGGCTCGAGCTCGATCATCCACGCACCGGCAAGCGTCTCGTGATCCGCGACGAGGCTCCCGTCGACATGGCCGACTGGGTGGCGCGCGGCGACCGCGGCGCCTCGAT
>JAYTZB010001674.1:0-4216 GCA_043742085.1 Polyangiaceae bacterium | reverse complement strand
CCCTGGCAGCTGACGGCCACCTTGGCCTCGCAGGAGCCCTTGCACGACGCGTCGCACTTGGCGTCGCACGTCGCGCTCGGCAGCGTGGCGCTGCACTTTCCTTCGCACTTCGCGCTGCAGTTGGCCGAGCACTTCGACTTGCATTCGGCGGTCGCCATGCCGTTGCTCGCCTCGGCGGCGCAGGACGTATCGCAGTCCGCGGAGCACGATCCCGAGCAGTTCGCCTTGCAGTCGAAGCTGCCGCCCTGCGTGGTGCACTTCGTCGAGCAATCGGCCTTGCAGCTACCCGTGCACGACGCGTCTGCTGCGACGTGGCACTTGGCGTCGCAGTCGACCTCGATCTTGCCGGTGCAGGCGGCCTGGAAGCTGACGGCTTCGCACTTGGCGGTGCAGCCTCCAGAGACTTCGACCTTGCACTGGGCGTCGGCCTTTACATTGATGTCCCCGCAATCGGCGAGGCCGGCGTGGGCGACCTTCGGCGCGACGAGAAACGCGAACGGAGCAACGGTAAGGAATGCGATGGCAAAGCGACGGGACATTCGAAGATCCTCCTGCTCGGCCGAGGCCGAGCGCTACATCCAGCAAACGCCAATCCGAGGACGCCGACAACTTGTCCGGACGAATCGGTAGCGGTTTCCACAGGCCGACCAGCGTTCGACGGTCGTCGGCCGATGGAATTCGTTCCGGTCGGGCTCTGACGCGTAGCGTAACGCCCCAGTGACGCGCCGGTGCCGCTCTCAGCGGGTCCGCAGCTTCTCCTGGAGCCAGTCACCCCCCGCGAGCGGCACCACCGAGGTCGTATCGTCATGAATGTCGAGGCCGGCGTGGAAGGGCCCGACGCTCAGGAGGAAGGCGCCAGTCGGTCCAGCGGCACGCTTCCGGATGCGACCGCGGCCCTCCATCGCTCCGTTCTTGCCGGACACGGACAGCGACATGTCGCCCGGCCGCAGCTGGAAGTGCATCGTCGCGTCCAGCTCGGAGCCGGAGGTCGCGTCGGCCGCGATGTCAGGAAGGGAAGCCATGCGCGTGAAGAGCTTCAACGTCCGCGCGCCGGGACCGGAACGCAGCCCGATGTCCGAGTCGAAGCCGCTCCGGCCCGACGTGGTAGCGACCGATCGATCGAAGCGCGCGCGCATCCACAGACCCTCCTCGTGACCCTGGAGGATCTTGAGATCGAGATCGTGGAAGTCCGCGCCGGCGCCGGGGAACGAGACGCTCTTCTCGATGTTCTCGCTCGCGATGTCGGTCCACGTCTTGCCGCTGGTGACGAACCGGAAGGCGTCGCCGCCGATGCTCATGCCCAGCTTGTCCACCGCGAGGTCGACACGACCGTCGAGCGCGCCGCCGTGATAATCGGCGTGCGCGGACGCGGTGGCGGCACCGCGGTCGAAGACCACGTTCTTCGGCGCGAGCGGCTGCCACGCATGAACGTTCGCGGCGTGCGCCGACTTCACCGCGCCCGACAGCCTCGAGATCGCGAACGGCACGCTGAGATCCGCGTTCGCGAAATCGACGAGCGCGTGGACACCGTGCACGTCGAGCTGCGGCGTCGCAACGGCGTTCGCGATGTTGGTCTCGACGACGATCGAGGGCCGCTCGCCGAGCATCTCGCCGCGACCGACGACGTCGAGGTCGGAATGGACCGCGACGGGCGGCGTCTTCACGTCGACCGCGTCGGTGTGGAACGTGACCCGCGTCTCGGGCCGCACGACGCCGTGCTCGATGACGGCGTCGATGGCGAGCGGACCGACGCCGCGCTCGACGGTGATCTCCGAGCCGGTGGGCTTGTACGTCTCGGCGATCGACGGCAACACGAGATCGCCGCGTTGATGGATGCGCGCGCTCAGGTTGCGGAGCATCTCGGCGCCCTTGAACTCGCGCGTGTCGTACGGTTCGATCTGCACTTCGAGGCGACCCTCTCCGCCCCGGATCAGATCGCGATCGCCAAGCGAGAGGAGGCCGCCGTTCGTGAGCATCACGGACGGATAGACCCAGAGCTCGCGCCGCGGCTTCAGGTGGAAGCCTCCGCTCAGCGTGGCGTCGCCGCGATAGCGGAACTCCATCGTCCAGACCTCGCGCAGCGACGCGGTGACGTCGCTGAGCTCGACGGTCCACAGCTTGTACTCGGCGTCCGGAATGGGCGGCTTCTGGATCTTGTGCTCCACCGGCGGAGACGCGAAGCCGTCGATGGGCGGGAACGCTGCGATGCGCGCCTCGCTCCCTTCCACGCTCTCCTGCTTGAGGCGGAAGAGGAAGGTCGCACCTTCGGCCTCGAGCTTGCTGATCCGCACTGTGTGGTCGAGCAGCGCGAACGGATCGAAGCGGACGTCGGCCCGCTCGAGCGCGATGTACATCTGGATGTTGCTGTCGGAATAACGGAACGTGAGCTCGCGCGCCGTCACCTGGCCCGGATAGAGCGACCACGCCGAGCTGTACTCAACCTTCAGCTCCTTCTCGTTCTTGCTCAGCCATCCGCGCAGGAGATGCGTGCGGAGGACCACGTTGGCGGCGAGCAAGTAGAAGAGGAACGTTCCGACGACGACATAGAGGACGACCCGCAGCCACTTCGGCGTGCGCTGGTGTGCGTTGCGACCGGTCTCGCGGACGCGGTGGAAGGCATTCGAGGCGGCGCGTCGCCACCCCATCGGCTGCGGTCGGACATTCACGGGCTCAGTGCGTTGCAGTGTCCTGCCCCAATCCTTCTACGACGATTTCGACTCGTCGATTCTCGTGACGGCCAAGGGGCGAGGTCTCTCCGGCGATCGACGGCGCGGCGGCGAGGCCGAAGGCTCGCACGCGATCCTTCGCGATGCCTCGCATGACGAGGTACTGGCGGACGGCGTCGGCGCGGCGACGCGACAGGTCGGTGTCGCGGGCGTCGTCTCCCGACGCATCCATGTAGCCCTTCACCGAGATCGAGCGCCCGTGCAGGGTCTGCAACGCTTGCGCGACGCGATCGAGCCGGTCGCGCGCGGTCGCCATGAGCTTCGAGGTGTCGCCCTCGAACAGCACGCTGTCTTCGATGGTCAGGGTCATTCGACCTGCGGTCTCGCTCACGGCGGCAAAGGCGCCGAGGCGATCCACCGCCTCCTTTGCGCCGCGACTGCCGGGGGGCCGTGCGGCGAGGACCGCCTCCTCTTCGGCCTTCTCGAGGCGGCCATGACCCGCGGCGAGCTCCTCGCGACGCAGCACGTAGAGCGCCTGGAGGTCCCGCGCCTGCGCGATCTCTGCGAGCACCGTGCGCGCGTCGGCCTCGGCGATCTGCGCCTTCCTCTGCGCGACGTAAGCGAGGTTCCTTGCCTCCTCCGAGGTCGGCTCGTCGAGGTTCCATCGCTCCGCAGCATCCAGGAAGCGCTTCGCCTCGGCGAGCTCCTCGGGGCTCGCCTCGACGGCGTTGGCGCGGGCATAGGCCGCGCGCGCATCGACGAGCTCGGGCGGAGCTGGATGGGCCGCGCAGCCAGCGCTCGTCACGGTCCCGGCGAACGTCGCTACCGCGGCGACCGAGAAGAGAGCTGCGAAAGGTGCAAATTGCATGGTTTCCCCCGCGGTGCTCACTGCGGCTCGCCGGAGCCTGCATGCGTGTTGCTGGCGAGGTCGTGAACGCGCGCCGCCATCTCGTCAGCGGCCTCCCGCGTCCGCGCTTCGCGCGTCAGTGCGAGCGCCAGGTGAGCGTCGACGTCGGCGCGCACGACCATCCAGCGCGCCTCGTGCGCGTCGCCGCGGTCGATGTCGCTCATCGCCTGTGCAAGCTGACGCTCCGCGAGCTCCAGGTGGACCGACGCATCGGGGATGCGCTCGGCGCCGAGCTCCCGGGCGTTGCGGATGGCCGCTTCGGCAGACGCGATGTGGGAGGCGGAGGGCATGTGAGCCGACACGCATCCCACGCTGCCGCCGCCCGCCGCCGCCGCGAGCGTCAGCGCGAGCGCGACCTTTGCGGTGAGGAGCGAGAGCGACATGGGTTGCCCCTGGCACGCGGGTGCATCGGGCGTGCCGGTTCCCGAGCTGCCGCGGCAGCACGAGAAACGTGGGTTGCGCGCGCGCTGGCTCCGCCATGGCGCACCGCGAAAGGTGCGCAAACCGCGAAGCGAACGCGCTGCGTGGCGGTTCGCCCCGAAAAGCGCGCGCACGCCACGTCGGCTCCGAGATCTGGCCCGGCGGGCGCGCGGGTCCCCGCTCGCGCGCCCGGCTCTCGTCGAGGCGCTTTCCACGGCGCGCC
>JAYTZB010001673.1:0-1970 GCA_043742085.1 Polyangiaceae bacterium | reverse complement strand
AAGCAGCAGGAGGACACGCGCCTCGAGGCCATCAAGCCCGACACCCAGGGTATGCCCGCCGCCAGCGAGCAACGTGCGAAGGCGCAATCTGCGATGGGCGAGCAGAGGCAGAAGTTCGAGAACGAAGCGCGGGCGCGCATCCAGAAGGTGCAAGCACGCCTCGAGGAGTCGCGGCAGAAGCTCCAGCTCGGCGGCGGCGACGTGCCCACGTCCATCCAGGACAAGCTAAGCCAGACGGCGCGCCTCACGGAGGGCCTGTCGAACCAGATCGCTCACGTCGCGCAGGTCGGCGACGACCGATGGTCCTCGGAGAAGAAGCGCATCGAAGCGCAGCTCGCGGACCTCGAGAAGTCCGCCGCCGACGTGAAGTCGGACGCCGACCGCTACCCGAGGTGACTACTCGTCGGGGTTGTTGCTCGGGCCGCCGTTCGCGTTGAGCGTCGGAGCCGGGCTACGGAAGACGAGGCCCGCGGGCGTCGTGCCGAACCACGGAGACGCGAGGCCGCACTGCGTGCACACGAGGCGGTAGGCCTTCGCGGCGCCGTCGACAGCGAGGGCCATGCCGATGGAGTCGCGCGGGCAATAGATGACGTCGCCGGCCCGGAACTTCGCCCAGAGCTTGGCGACCTCCGCGTGCGAAAGATGAGGGGAGCCCTCGCGTTCGGATGCGCCGCCCTTCTCGCTCATCGTCATTGTTTCTACACGCGATCGACTCCGACGACACCTGCCTTCGGCGCGTCGCCCTCGCGAGATCGGCGTGGGCTCTCTTGCCGACCCGCAAATCAAGTGGTTTCGGCCATTCGGGGTTGGCGTGACCGCGGCACCTCGCAGGAGCCGGAGAAGGACTTCGTGCCGCGGTGCCTCCGACCGACCGCCGGGCAGCGGTCCGCTCGCGGCTACGGCGCGGGAGTCTCGGCGTCGATCGCCGCGGCCATCGACTCCACGTCGTCGCCGTCGTCGGGCTTGCGTGCGCCCGCTTGCACGGCGCGCATGCGCATCTCGGCGATGCCGCGCTCGATGGTGCGGCGGCGATCGAGCTGCTCGCTCGTCAGGCCGGTGAGCGGCGTGTGGCGCGGCCGCAGGATCCACGACGGGTGCGCGATCCATCCCACGAGCGGCGGCCGCTCGCGATCGTCGAGCTCCTGCGCCACGAAGTAGCTGCGCGAGACGATGTCGGCGAGCTCGCTGCGGTGCCCGAGGATGCCCTCGAGCGTGAGCTCGCCGAATTCGTCGATCACGTACGCCGCGTACCGGCGCTCCTCGAGACCCTTCACGAGGTCGGGCGGGATGGGGAGACCGCCGCGCATGACGTCCATCATGGCGATGGCGTGGAAATGGCGCGGCCACGTGAGGTGCCCGCGTCCGTGCACGATGACCTCGCCCTTCTTCTCGAGCTCGCGGATGCGTCCCTCGACGAGCCGCTGATCGAGGAGGCGTCGCTCGTCGGGCGCCGCCTCACCGGGATCGTAGAGGAGGTGCGCGAGCTGGAGGAGCGCAGCGGCGACGATGACGCCTTCGGTCGTGCGATGGAGCTTCGCGAGGCGCGTGGCGCTCACCGCGAAGGCGATGCAGCCGAGCGTGGTCCAGAAGATGAGCACGTTGACGAAGCCGCCCACGTGGAGGCGGCTCGTCGCCGACGTGAAGAGCGCGGCGGCGAGCATGGCGCCGAAGATGGCGTCGTCGTCGGCGAGCACGGCGCGACCGCGGAGGGCCCGCACCACGTCCTTTCCGAAGACCGCGAGCGCGAACGTGGTGGCACCAGCGATGGCGAAGGCCTTCGTCGCGTCGAGGACGAAGAACACCGTGAAGAGCTTCGGATCGATCCCGTGCGCGGCCGGCATCTTCACGACGTAGAACCAGAACCAGCCGTCGGTCTTCGCGGTGAGGAGCGCGAGGCCCGGTACGAGCACGAGCAGCCCGCCAGCCGCGAAGGCCCCGGCGCGCCGGAAATTGCGGGCGATCGTGAGTCC
>JAYTZB010001672.1:0-2379 GCA_043742085.1 Polyangiaceae bacterium | reverse complement strand
TGAATTGCGTGTGAATCGGGCGCGAAAGACCTGCGAATGCCGGCGCAGGCCCGCCGCCTCACTCGCGTGCGGTCGAGCCCAGGAGGCTGTCGGCGACCTGCTTCACCTTCGCGTCGGGATCGGCATGCCGTCGTTCCTCGAGGACCGCGAGCGCCTCCGGGTAAAGGTCGCGCATCGCGAAGAGGTTGCCGAGCAGCGCCGCGCGGACGCCGGGATCGGGGTCGGCCGATGCTCGCGCGCGTTGCACCTCGAGGCTGCGCGCGCTCGCATCACGATACGAGAGCGCGGTGGCGGTGCGCGACCGCAGCGCAGCGTCTTCGTCACCGGCGACGATCTCGAGGAGCCGCGCCTCCGCCTCGTCGGCGCGAACGAGCCGCAACGCGAACGCGGCCTGTCCACGTCGCTCCGCCGACGTCGCGTGCGACCACCTCAGCACGTCGTGCAGGATGCGCGGCGAGCCGGTATTTCCAAGGATCGCGAGGTCGAGGAGGAACCGCCGCTCGTCGTGCTCGTCGTGCTCGTCGGCGAGCGCCCTCGCGAGGGCCTCGTCGACGATGGTCGTCGCGCGCTTCGGCGCTCGTGAGGCGAGCGACCGTGCCATGATCCCCAGCGACAGCGCGGCCGTCGCGGCGAGCTCCGGCGTCGCCCGCGCGTCTCGCGCGTCACGAACCGATCGCAGCGCCGCCTCGGCGGCCTCGCCAGGCGCCGGCAGCATGCCGAGCGTCGCGATGATCTGCTCCTTCGCCTGAACGCTCGAGGACGGTACGTGGAGAGCCGCGATCAGCGCCGCCTGCGCGTCGTTCGACGCGGTCGCGCCGAGCGCGGCGAGCAGCACCTGGAACGACGACCCACTCGGGTCGAGCGGCGCGAGGAGCTGCGCGACGCGCGCGCAGGCGTCGGGATGCAGGTACGTGAAGGCGTGGAGCTTCAGGAACAGATCGAAGTGTCGCTCATCGTGGGCTCGACCTTCGGACGCCCGCAGCGCCGTCACCAGGTCCGGTAGCGTCGTCGTCCCGAGCCAGTGCTTGCTCGCGTTGGTCTTCGTGAGCTCCACGTCCATTGTCGATCGCGCGCTCAGCGAAGCGGGCTCCGCGCCGAGCAGCGGCGCGATCGACCCGAGGAGCGCCGCCAGCGCCGGTCCATCCAGCGTGTGCTCGGCGGTGCGCTCGGCATCGAGCTTCGTCTTGGTGGTCGCCACCGGCAGCGCGCCCAGCGTCGATTCGACGGTCTGCTCGCTGGCGAGCTCCTTCATCGCGCCGTGGTCGATGTCGAAATCGATCTCGGTGGCGCCCGTCGTTCGTGACTCGCCGCTCGCCAGGGCGCTCCACGTTCCCTGCTCTGCGCTCGTGACGCTGCCCGCGTTCGCCGCCGTCTTGGAGGCACGCTTCGTCTTCTTCAAGGCCAGCGCGCCGGCCGCCAGCGTTCGGTCACCAACGACCGCATACATCGCGACGTAATCGCCGTTGGTATCGGACTCGCGCGCGTTCCACGCCGGGACCCGCCGCAGCGGCAGCGTCACCTGCAGGCCGGCCAGCAGCGTCCGCGCGAACGAGAGCGCGAGCGACGGCATCGCGGCGGGCGCGCGCATGGAAACGATATGGCCGTCTGGCGCTTCCTCGGCGAGCACGCCTGCGCCGAGCCACGCGGCGACCTCGCTCGCGGCTCCCAGCGCTGTCGACTCGTTGACCGACACGATCACGTCGGCGTCGACGAAGCGGTACAGCACGAGGTGAGCGCCATGCTCCGCGGACGCCACCACCGTGCGCACGAGTCGCGCGTGGAATCGCGACGACAGCCGCGCCGCGCCGCCGCCGCCCACGTCCATCGTACCGTCGCTCTCGTAGCCGATGGTGTACGTGAGCTCGCTGCCGAGCACGTAGCGATGCGCGACCTCACGCGGCGAAGCGAGCACGCCGGCATCGGCGTCCGCACGCGCGTCACGCGTGCTCGCCGCATCGCGGCCGCGATACGCCGCGACGGCGACCGCGCTCGCGAGCACGAGCACGAGGCCAATCGCAAGCGCCGCGCGACGCCGCATCAGTGCCGTACTGCGTGCGTCGATCCCTGGGCGGTGGATGGCGGCGCCGGCGCACGGGTCGCGGGCGGAGGCGGAGCCGCGGGCGCAGGCGGCGCGGGCGCGTTCTTCGTGGCGAGCGGAGAAGGAGGCGGCGGCGGTGCCGGCGGCATCAGAGGCAGCGTCTGATTGGTCGCGAGGAACTGGGCCTCGTCGTGACTACCGGGCTTCGAATAGATGTCGAATTCGAACCGCTTCGAGAACGGTCCCCAGCCGACCTTGATGAAGCCGCCGAGCGACCCGCCGAGGGCATCGAAGCGGTCCGTGCCGGAGTTGGTGAGCGTGAGCTTCGCCTCGCGACCGGG
>JAYTZB010001671.1:0-2305 GCA_043742085.1 Polyangiaceae bacterium | reverse complement strand
TGGGCCTCGCGCTCCGCGCCCGTCGCGAGATCGACAAGAGCCGGCTCCTCTTCGGCATCGCCGCCGGCGTGGTCGGTCTCGTGGGTGTCTGGTTCTACTGGAAGGGCGTGCTGAATCCGGGCGCCGCCACGCTGGCGTGGAAGAGGAACGGCACCGACTACGAGCTCCTCGCGCCGAAGATGCTCGGCCTCGCGCTGCTCGCGCCGTTCTTCTTGTGGATGATCGGGCGGTCGCTCGCCGATCTGCCGTGGCCGCAGCGCATCCTGTCGGCGTTCTTGCGCGTCGCGTTCGTGGTGCTGCTCGCGCTCGGCCTCTCCCGCCTCGCACGCACCGCCACCACCGAGAAGGTGTGCACGGTCTATCTCGTCGACGTGTCGGAGTCGGTGCCCGATGCGGCCATCGAGGACGCACGCGCCGAGATCAAGAAGGGCCTCGACGCGAAGCCCAAGGACGCCCTCGTGCGCGTCATCACGTTCGCGAAGCGCCCGCGCGTCGTCACCATCGCCGACGACGCGAAGGAAGCGCCGGTGCTCGAGCGTCATGATCTGCCGCCCAGCTCCGGCCCCAACGATCCCGCCAATGCCGCCAACGCCGGCAAGCGCACCGGCCTCGGCGCCGCCACCGATCTCGCGAGCGCCATGCAGCTCGCCTACGGGCAGTATCCGTCGGGGTACCTGCGCCGGGCGGTCATCCTCACCGACGGCGTGCAGACCGACGGCGATCTCCTCGCCGAGGCCAATCGCGCGCGCGACTTCGGCGTGAAGATCTTCACCATTCCGTACCACCGCCCGGTGCCGGGCGAGGTGGCGCTCCGCGATCTGCGCGTCCCCGAAAAAGTGCGCGTCGGCGAGCCGTTCAACCTCCACGCGAGCATCTTCTCCAGCCGCCCGCAGAAGGTGCGCGCGACGCTCAAGCAGGGCGAGGCCATCAACGGCCTCGACGGCATCCGCACCCTCGACCTCAAGCCCGGCGACAACGACGTCACGTTCAAGAGCGTGGTGCGCGTCGCCGGCGAGGTCACGTATGCGCTCGCACTCGAAGACATCCCCGAGGATCGGTTCAAGGAGAACAACCGCTTCGCGGTCTCGGTGGCGGTCCCCGGACGACCCACCGTGCTCTATGCCGAGGGCAATCCGGCGCGCGCGAGCTACCTGTCGTCGGCGCTCTCCGCGCAGGAGTTCGATGTCGACATCCGGAGCCCGCGCGAGATCCCGTCGTCGATCCGCGAGCTCGAACGCTACGACTTCGTGATCCTCTCCGACGCTCCTGCCGAGGCGGTGTCGCTCACGCAGCAGGACGCGATCGAGAGCTACGTGCGTGATCTGGGCGGCGGCTTCCTCTTCGCGGGCGGGGAAGCCGGCTACGGGCTCGGCGGCTGGTCCCACTCCACGATCGAGCGTATTTTGCCGGTCCGCATGGACGCCGAGAAGCGTCGCGACGAGCCGCAAGTCGCGATGGTGCTCGTGCTCGACCGCTCCGGATCGATGAGCGGCCTCCCCATCGAGATGGCCAAGGCCGCCGCCAAGGCGACGGCCGACACGCTCGCCTCCGACGACCTCATCGAGGTCATCGCGTTCGACTCCACGCCCACGCGCGTGGTGCGCATGACGCCGGCGAAGCATCGCGCGCGCATCCAGAGCGACATCGCGCGCATCCAGGCCGGCGGCGGCACCGAGATCTTCGCGGCGCTCGACGCCGCCTACCAGACGCTCACCGTGACGCGCGCGCGTAGGAAGCACGTCATCCTCCTCACCGACGGTCAGGCGCCGCACGCCGGCATCCACGACCTCGTGCAGGCCATGGCCGCCGAGGGCATCACTGCATCGGCGGTCGGGCTCGGCAGCGGCATCGACGAGACGCTCCTCCGCATGATCGCGGACGGCGGCGGCGGTCGCCTCTACAAAGTCGCCGATCCGCAGTCGCTCCCGCGCGTCTTCACGCGCGAGACCGAGATGGTGTCCCGCAACGCCGCGGTCGAGGAGTATTTCCAGCCCAAGGTGGTGGCGCCTGCTGACTTCCTCCGCGGCATCGACATGAGCTCCGCGCCGTTCCTGCACGGCTACGTCGCGACCAAGATGAAGCCGCCGCCCGCGCAGGAGATCCTCCAGAGCGAGGTGGCCGAGCCGATCCTCGCGCGCTGGCACGTGGGCCTCGGCTGGTCGCTCGCGTGGACGAGCGACGTGAAGAACCTGTGGGCCGTCGAATGGCTGCGCTGGCCGGGCTACGGCCAGTTCTGGGGCCAGCTCATTCGCGAGCACATGCGCCAGAAGAAGCGCCAGCAGTACGACATGCGCGCGGAGATCGA
>JAYTZB010001670.1:0-7266 GCA_043742085.1 Polyangiaceae bacterium | reverse complement strand
GCATGCGAGTACAGCGCCGTGTACAACGGCTTCCCCGTCAAAGAGAAGCCGCTGGTCGTCGCGAAGAAGTGACGAGCGAATTCAGGGCCTTCGCGTGATCGACGTCACCCCGGGCCGCGGCGGCGGCGGCTTGTCGAGGAGCTCGGTCACCCGCGCGCGATGCTCGTCGAGCCAGCGCGTGCCTTCTTCGGCGCGGACGTCCAGCCACTTCAGGTCCTTCGTTGCGCGCGTCGCCACCTCGTAGCTCACGACCGAGGGCGTAGGCAGCGCGTTGCGGTAGCAGTTCTTCGCATCGACGCGCGCGACGTCGACCAGGATGCCCTGCTCGACGCGCTCCGGCGGACGCGCCACCTCGTGACGACGGAACCACGTGCCGCGCTCGGCGGTGACGTCCCGGCTCGAGAACACGTAGAGGCGCGTCGCCGCGTCCGGGAACGCGACATACGTGGCGGTCCCCGGCGCGACGGCGGCGACGAAGGAGCCCTTGTCGTCGAGGAACACGGCGCTATCGGTGCCGGTGCAGGGGTTCGACGGGAACGCGACGAGCATCGAGCCGGGACCGCTCGTCGAGCCGCTGCTCGCGACCACGGCCATGCCGGGGGCGGTGGGCGCCGCGCATCCGGCGAGCGCGCCGGTTGCCGCCGCGCAAGCTGCGGCAAGGAGCGACGCGGCCACGATCTTCGAAGCCTGCGCCATGACGAGACCATACTGTGTCGCGATGCCAGCGGCTTGTGTCTTCTGCGCGATCGTCCGTGGTGAATCGAAGGCTGAGGTCGTGCTCGACGACGACACATGCGTGGCGTTTCTCGACGTGAAGCCGCTGTTCCACGGTCACGTGCTGATCGTGCCACGCGCGCATGTCGTCGCGCTGCCCGACTTGCCGCCGGAGCTCGTCGCGCCGTTCTTCGCGCGCGTGCAGACGCTGTCGCGTGCGGTCCCGCGAGCGATGGGCGCGGAGGGCAGCTTGGTCGCGATGAACAACATCGTCAGCCAGAGCGTCCCGCACCTCCACGTCCACGTGGTCCCGCGAACGAAGGGCGATGGCCTCAAGGGCTTCTTCTGGCCGCGGACCAAGTACGCCTCGCCGGAGGCGATGAGCGACGCAGCCGACACGATAAGGAGGGAGCTCGCCCGCTGACCCGATGGATCTCGGACCATCCATGGGAGGGCTGCGCGTCTCCCTCCTTCAGGCCGATTTCTCAATCTTTACGCGGGCCCATTCCATGTAGGCTGCAGGCACACATCGTGCGACCAGCGGCGTCACCATGACGTCACGCCTCCTCCGCACCGGTCTCACCGCGCTTCTCGTCGGGCTCGTCGCGAGCACCGCCGCCTGCTCCGCCGACTCGAGCAGCGGAGAGGACTCGGCCTCCGGCGAGGACGACCTCACCAGCATCACCGCGCGCTCGCGGACGCTGTCGTTCGTCGGCACCGTGTACGTCGCGCCCGGCTCGAGCGACGCGACCATCCTCTCCGCGGTGCGGTCGCAGTCGCAGACCGCGTTCGGCGCGCTCCGCACGAGCAACGTCGCGGTCAACAGCCGCGAGCTGAAGGACGTCGACCCGCGCACCTTCGTCAAGCGCACCGTCAAGGTCGTGGATCCCGCGGCGCCGAGCGCGCCGAAGGACATGCTCGAGGTCAAGTACACCTACAAGGACAACGCGGTCGTCGACGCGAAGTACGCCTCACGCACCGCGCTGCCGCTCGCGATCATGAACCCCGGCTACGCGGCGCAGTCGCAGCGCATCCTCACCGAGTGCACCGCCAACGACTCCGAGGCCCAGGAGTTCGCGTCGAGCATCTGGTACGTCTTCGAGCCCAGCGTCGCGACGTGCAAGACGGCGATGAAGGCCGAGCAGGACAAGGTCGACGGCGAGCGCGCCCGCCTCACCGATCCCGTGAAGCAGGTCACGAAGGCCGAGGTGGAGCGCCTCTATCTCCCGATCACCGCGACGCTCGGTGCCGACAAGACCAACCGCGGGGCCTCGTATCCCGAGTACGCGCGCCTCTACAAGGGTGGCATCAAGCCGAACACGCTCATCGTGAGCATGGTCTACGGCCTCATCGATCACGATCACTCGGCGGGCTACTCGAACGACTTCAACTGGGGCGAGCTGATGACCAACCTCTCCGAGGTCATCAACGCGTCCGACGGCTGGAAGGTCGTTCCGGGCGGCCCCGACAACGTCGACCTCGCGCACTTCACGCTCGCCAGCGGCAAGAAGATCGACAACGCCTCGATCAAGGATCTCACCAACCTCCACGGCGGCACCGACGCGCTCGGCCTCTCCGACGCGGACAAGACCGACCTCGACAAGCAGTTTGCCGACCGCGTCTTCCGCAAGTGGGTCACCGTCGAGCGCCCCGTCACGGTGAAGATCGGCAGCGAGGCGCCGCACGCCGCCGCCATCCAGATGCTCTTCTACTTCGGCTCGGAGAGTGACCAGGAGCCGCACAAGTACGCGATCAAGAACAGCGACGTGTTCCTCTACAACGGCCACTCGTACATCGGCTTCGGCCCCCTCGATCCGAGCCGGTTCACCGCCGCCGACTTCCCGACGAGCTACCAGCTCTTCTGGGTCGATGGCTGCGTCTCGTACAACTACTACGAGAAGGACTACATCCCGTTGAAGCAGGGCGGGACCAAGAACCTCGACCTCATCACCAACGCCATCGAGGCGCCGTCGTGGCGCTCCGGCTACGCGATGGGTCAGTTCACGGCCACGCTGCTCAACGGTAAGAGCGCGAGCTACAAGGATCTTCTCGCCGCCGCCAAGGACACCGATCCCTTGCGCGTCGTCGACGGTGAGCTCGACAACACGTACAAGCCGGCGAGCACGCCCATCACGGTCACCACGCGCTGAGGGCCGAGACCCCTTTTGGATTGAATCCGCTGCGGTTCTCGACCATTCGTCGCCCCCATGGGGCGGACGAAGAGCTGGGGATATGGGCTCGTCACGGCGACGACGTTCGCGGCGTGCGGCGCGCTCGTCGCGTGCACGGTGGAGACGGTGACCATCGAGAGGCACGTCGCGCCCACTGATCCCGCGGTTGCCGATCCGTCGGCGAGCGATCCCACCAACGGAGATGCGCCGGGCGGCGCACGTAGCGGCACCAGCGGAAGCGCCGGGACCAGCGGCGCCTCGGGCACGAGCGGCTCCATGAAGGACGCCGGCGCGCCCGACAGCGGCACGACCGGCACGAGCGGAAGCAGCGGCACGAGCGGCGGCGCCGGGGGCTTCGATCAGTTCCAGCTCCGGAACCTCGCCGACATCAACCAGTACCGCGCGACGAAGAACCTGGCGCCGCTCACCCTCTCGAAGCAGATCGGCGCCTTCGCCATGGCCGGCACGCAGATGCTGATCACGGACCACATGCCGCATCACCACTTCATCAACGCGGGCAACGACGGCTCGCTGTGGAACAGCGGCTTCAACGGCGGCGCCGCGGAGAACCAGGGCGATCCCAACGGCTGGAACAAGCTCGCCAACGATCCCGTGCAGAACGAGCTCCTCCAGATCGACAGCATCCAGAAGGCGATGTTCGACGAGGGACCCGGTGCCGGCGAGCCGCACGGCCACTACATGAACATGATGAACCCGAGCTACCACACCGTCGGCGTCGGGCTGATCATGGTCGGCTCGTCGCTCTACCTCACGAACGATTTTTCGGACTAGCGCCACGTGCTGCGACGCATCGCGGACCGCAATATCTGGGTCATCTACGCGACCATCGTCCTCCTGGGGATCGCGTATGGCACGTCGATCGCCGTCCTCGGCGTGCACCTCGATGCCCATGGCATTCCGAAGCTGGCCATCGGCGGCCTCGCCGCGGCGTTCGCGCTCGGGATCATCACCTTCTCGATCCCGGCGGGCGGTGTCGTGCAGCGCTTCGGCGCGAAGGCCACCCTCGCGGTCGCCCTCGCGGGCTACGCGGTGTGCGTCACGAGCTTTCCGTTTCTCTCGACGCTGGTCGGGCTGAGCATCGCGCGCTTCTTCGACGGCGCCTTCTCGGTCTTCATCTGGGTGGCGGCAGAGACGGCGCTCCTCTCGCGCTCCGACCGCAGCAACAAGGGGCTCGTGATGAGCCTCTATGCCATCTCGCTCGCGCTCGGCTACGTGGTGGGACCGCTGCTCGCATCGGTGGTGGTGCGCTTCGGCGGAACCGGCGGCACGTTCGTCGTGGCCGGCGCGCTCGCGTGCGTCGCCATCGTGGTGGTGCTCGTCGGCCTCGATCGCCACGGCGCGAACGTCATCGCCGTCCCCGAGGACGCAGGCGCTGACACTACCGAAGGCGACGCGCACGACGGCGAGAGCCGCGACCCGTCGAGCAGCTTCATCATCTTCTGGCGCACGAAGACGTCGTGCTTCGCCACGTTCTCTTACGGCTACTTCCAGGCGTCGGTGGTCCCGTTCCTGCCGCTCTACCTCATCGCTTCGAAGCACGTGCCCCCGGAGCGCACCATCCTCGTCACAGCGTTCTTCGCGGCGGGCATGCTCCTGACATCGACGTGGGCCGGCGGCCTGGGCGACCGGCACGGGCATCTCCTCGTCATGCGCATCCTCGCGGCGGTGGGCGGCGTGATGGTCGCGAGCTTCGTCCTGCTGCCGTCATTTCCGCTCATGTGCGCAGCGGTATTCGTCGCGGGCGCGACTCTCGCTTCTATATCTCCCGTCAGCCTCGCGCTGCAGGGCGTCGTGACGCCGAAGGCCGAGCTGGGCCGCGCGAACGCGTTCTACAACGCCGCTTATGCTGCAGGGATGCTCGTTGGCCCGACCGTGTCCGGGCTGCTCTTCACGCGCTACGGCGGCGCTGCGATGCTCTTCCACCTGGCGGCGCTGTGGGCCGGGTTCGTGGTGCTGACCGTCGTCTTCGCCGCCGACGACCCCCGCCACGCGCGTCATGCGACTCGGCGGGGAGCAGGAGGCGCAGGAGGCGCAGGAGTAGAGCCGCCGAGAAGCGGCCGGACGGTGCGGGCGATGCTACGCTGAGACCATGCGCAGTCGTGTGCATCCTCTTCGCTTTCTCCAGCTCGGCTCTCTCCTCGCTCTCGTAGGCATCCCGCTCGCGGTGGCCTGCGGGCAGGACGCGACCGTCCCAGACCCCGAAGCGCCGGAGACCGGCGCCGGCGAGGACAGCGGCATCGACAGTCCGATCGCCGCGGACACCAGCCCGCCCGACAACGATGCCGGCATCGACGCGGCCGACGTCACGTGCCCCGACGTATCGCCCGTCGATGCAGAGGGCGTGTTCGCGGCGCCGACCGGCACGAACACCGCGACGTGCGGAACGCGCGCGGCGCCGTGCAAGACGCTCTCGTTCTCGGTCACGCGCGCAGGTGCAGCGTTCCGCACAAAGGTCTTCGCGGCGCGCGGCACCTACGTCGAGAGAGTCACGCTCGCGGCGGGCATCGAGATCGTCGGCGGCTGGGACGTCACGGGCACCACGTGGAAGCGCGCATGCGTCGCGCCCGAGGACGTCGTGACCGTTCGCGCGCCGGCGCTGCAGAACATCACCGTCGAGGCCCGCGATCTCGGCGGCGAGGCGCGCCTGTCGCTCCTCCGTATCGAGAGCAAGGCCGCCGCGAACCTCGTGCCCGGCGAGTCCGTGTACGGCGTCGTCGCGGTCGGCGCGACGACCACGCTCGTGATGACCGACGTGAACGTCGTGATGGGTAACGCGGCTCCAGGCGCGAATGGAACGCACGGCGATGCCGGCGCGGCAGCCCCGGCGACGTGCGCAGCGGGCGCGGGGCTCGTGGCGGCGCCGGGCGCGACCGGCGCGCAAGGCGCAGGTGCGCCGCTCGGCTCGTATGATCCGATCGCCGAGTATGTCCCCGGCGCGGCATCGGCGGGCGGTAACGGCACGGCCGGCGGCAACGGCGGGGCGGGCGGCGCGCCGCCGGCGTGCGTGCAGTGCGGAGACTGCCCGGATCCCGTTCTGTGCACGTTCGTCCCGACCGCCGGCAAGATGTCGTGCGGCACCGCCGGCAAGAACGGTTGCGGCGGCGGGCCCGGAGATCCGGGCGGACCGGCGATCGGTGGCGGTTCGAACATCGGCGTCTTCGCGTGGGACGCGAGCGTCACCATCAAGGGCGGCAGCGTGAAGAGCGGCGACGCCGGCAACGGCGGCACGGGAGGCGCGGGCGGCGCGGGCGCGGGCGGAAGCGCGGGCGCGGTCGGCGCGATGGGCGATCCGTGCACGTCGGGCTGCCTGCTCGTCGCGGCCGCGTGCACGCCGATCATCACGAAGGGCGGCGGCGGCACGGCCGGCGGAAACGGCGCGCTTGGTGGCACCGGCGGCGCGGGCGGCGGCGGTGGTGGCGGATCGTCGTTCGCGACGTACCAGGGCGGCCAGGGCGTCGTGACCACGGCGAGCGGCGCGATCCTCGCGCACGGCAAGGCCGGCAAGGGCGGACCGCCCGATGGCGGCGCTGGCGTGAACGGCGTCGCGGCCGATCACGTGCCCTGACGAGCGTGCGAGAGACGAAGCGATGACGCGTGCGGCGATCGCCCTGGTGATGGTCATCGCGGCGGTGGGGTGTCGGTCGGAGGGGAAGGCGCGGGCGAGCGCGAGCGCGGACGCGGACGCGAGCGCGGACGCGGCGGCGAAGGTGCGCACGGCGGTGGGGAAGGCCGGGGTGCCCGGGATCGGATACGCGGTCGTCACGCGCGAGCGCGACGTATCCGTGGGCGGGAGCGGGGTCGGGGATCTGGAACGGCGGAGCCCGGTCGACGCGGAGACCGTGTTCGAGGCGGCATCGATCGCGAAGCTGCTCGTCGCGGTCTGCGTGATGCAGCTCGTCGAGGACGGGACGCTCGATCTCGACGCCGAGGCCTCGAAATACGTGGGATTTGCGATCCGGCATCCGCGTGCGTCGACGCCCATCACGCTGCGCATGCTCCTCGCGCACCGCGCCTCGATCCGTGATCGGCAAGACGAGATCGGCGCGCCTCGCACCACGGGTAACACGCTCGGAGCATTCCTCGAGCGCACGATGATCGACGGCGGGAAGCCGCGCGACGCTTCGTATCTCGACGCGGAGCCCGGGACCGCGACGACGTACTCGAACGTCGGTGCATCGCTGGCCGCGCTGGCCGTGGAGCGCGTTGCGCGCGAGGCATTCGCGGAGGTCTCGACTCGACGCGTGCTCGTGCCGCTGCGCATGCGCGACACGACATGGGTGGCACCTGCCCGCCCATCGGCGACCGCGGCGAGGCCGTACGCACGCAGCGACGCCGGCTTCGTCGCGCTCCCCTTCCCTTC